>VGJL01000146.1 GCA_016867495.1 Candidatus Eisenbacteria bacterium
GGAGAAAGAGCTGGCGGGGATGCGGGCGGCCCCCCGAGTAGATGTAGTCATAGCAGGTCGAGCCCGCGGCGATGTAGAGGAGCGCGATTCCCGCTAGCGATGCGAGGATGAGCCCGGCCGCGGCGCGCGGCGCGATCGCTCTCTCCAGAGCGGGCCGGGAGCGGGAGATGTCGCGGCCGATCCAGAAGATCGCCGCCGGGACCAGGGCGAGGTACTGCATGTGGAGGAAGCAGGCGACGAGAAGCCACAGGAGCGTGATCGATCTCCTTTGGGGGCGATCGGGATCGAGGAGCGAGCGGACGAGGCCCATGAGGAAAAGACAGGCGAACAGGCGCGGCACCGTGTAGTTCTCGATGTGCCCGAAGAAGAGCTGGTTGCCGCCGTCGATCAACCCCACCCAGAGGATCGCCGCGCGCTTCCAGGGATCCAGCGAGGGGAGCCCGGCCGCCAGGCGGGCGTGGGCGAGGACGAAAACCCCACCGCAGAGAGCCGAGATCAGCATGTAGGTCCTCTCGTAGGAGAGGCCTGTCCAGAGCGAGACGACGTCGTGGAGGACGAAGACGGCCGCTCCGCGCGTCTGCACGCCGAGGCTGAGCATCTTCCTCAGGTGAACCCCGAAGCTCTCGGCCGTGTGGTCATCGAGGATGTACCGGCTGTCGCCGTACATTCGGGTCGCGATGGGGAAGGCCACGAAGATGGCGAGCCCGGCGAGGGAGAGAAGCACGGGAGTGAGAATCCGGTTCTTCTCGAGCCTTCTCCCGATCGCCGCGGCTGCGCGCTCGATGAGGCGCCCGCCTCCGGGCGCCCAGATGAGGGCCAGGAGGAGAAGAAGGGCGATTCTCCAGAGCAGACCCGCCCTCCGCAGATGATCGAAGCCCCAAGACCAGTCGGCCTCGATGAACGCGCCGAGGAGAAGAGGGGCGCAGATCGCGACAAGCACGATTGCGAACCTAGCGGGGCGTAGGGGACCGGCAGGGTCGATCTTGCGCGCGGCTCCCGCTCGCGGCTCCGGCGGGGTCGGGACCATTTAGCAGCTCGCGCCGCGTGAGTCGGGGCGCTCGAGGGCGGCGTCGACCCCGGCCACCTCCTCGGCGCGCGACACGGTTACGCCGAGATCCTTGATGAGGCCGGATCGGATATCGTAGACCCACCCGTGAACGGCAACCGCTTGCCCCTGCGCCCATGCCTCCCTCAGGAAGGGGGTCCTCGCGATATTGAGGACCTGCTCGATGACATTGATCTCGGAGAGTCGATCGCAAAGCGCGCCCATGTCGTCAGCCGGCGGGAGGGCCGCGCGATGCTTCTCGCGGAGATCTCGAACCGGGCCCAGCCACGCGTCGATCGATCCCGTCGCGCGTCCATCGACGGCGGCCCGGATCCCGCCGCAGCCGTTGTGGCCGCAGACGATGACGTGCTCCACGCGCAAGACCGCGACCGCGTACTGGAGGGCGGACATGCAGTTCGTGTCGGAGGGGAGCGCCAGGTTCGCGATGTTTCGATGAACGAAGATCTGCCCCGGCGGCAAGTCGACGACCTTGCCGGAGGGAACCCGGCTGTCGGAGCACCCGATCCACATGTAGCGCGGAGCCTGCCCGCGGGAGAGCCTCTCGAAGAACTCGGGATCGTCCTCCGAGGTCCGTCGCGCCCATGCCTGATTCCGGCCGAGCAGGTTGCGCGGCATTCGCGACCTCCTTCCGCTGGGTCCCGGCTGGACTCGGTCAGTCCTTCACGGGAAGCACGTGGATCGCCTTGATGATGAGCTCGACCTCGTCCCCGACCTTGAGGGCGAGGTGGTCCACGGACTCCGACGTGAGGACCGAGGCCATCTCGACGGGGCCCGTGACCTTGAACTTCACCAGCGCCATCACATCGCCGGCCTTGACCGACGTCACCCGAGCCTGAACCCGATTCTGCGCTCCGTATTTCATCTTCTTTCCCCCTCCTTCGCGGTCCCTGCGCCTGCGCGCCGGGAACGCGGGATCTTCCGCCGGCGGTTCGCTCGCAACGCATGATAAGAGGGAGACGCCCTGCGCGCGAAGGGGTTTTCCGGCATACCCCACGGTCCGAACCGGCACTGGCCGATTCAGTCTGACGGCCTCGGCGCCGATATCTTATCTCGAGGGGGATCGAATGACTCACGTCCCGTCCGCCGGGAAGTACAGGCCTATCGGGCAGCTTCTTGTGGATCTCGGGTACCTGGGCACCGAGGACCTCAAGCGGGTGCTCAAGGCGCAAAAGGACGAGCCGGAGGGCAATAAAAGGTCCGTCGGCGCCCTCTGCGTCGAGATGGGGTATCTCTCCAAGGAGAGGCTCGACTTCATCCTCGAGAGATGGGGGAAGCGGCTCAAGCTCGGCGAGCTTCTCGTCAATCGCGGCAGGATCGCTCCCAGGGATCTCGACTGGGCTCTGGCCGAGCAGAAGAAGGCGGGGGGGAAGCTCGGGGAAGTCCTCGTCAACATGGGGTTGATCGACGAGACCGCGCTCGCGGAGGTCCTCGCCGAGCAGTTCGACCTACCCAGCGTATCCCTGGTCGGGATGCGGCCGCGACCGGAGTTGGGGCGCTTCATCAATCCCCTCTATGCGTCGCGATACGGCGTGGTGCCGATCGGCCGAGTCGGATCCCTCCTGATGGTCGCGACGAGCGACCCGGCGAGGCGGGAGGTCAAGGCCGAGCTGGAGCAGTCGACCGGTCTCCGTATCGAGATGGTCGTGGCTCCGATGAGCGAGGTCGCAGCCTTCGCGCGAAGTCTCTACGAGTTCGGGAATGCCGATCCGCGGGCCGCTTCCGCCTCCTCCGCTGGCGGCGAGGAGAAGCCGACTGTCCCAGGCATGCCGCCTCCCTCCGTGGAGTCTCCCGAAGAATTGTCCGATCGCCTTGGGAGGATTCTGACCGACGCCATAACCCAAGGGGCCGGCGAGCTTCACATCCGGCACGACGGGGCGATCGGTCAGACGCGGCTTCGTGTCGGGAGCCTCCTGAGGGACTGGACTCCGCTCGGCGGATCGCCCGTCGCGGCGAGAGCGCTGATGCGGACCCTCAAGGAGATGGCGGGTCTGGATGTCGCGGAGGCGCGGGGAACGCAAGAGGGGGTCCTCGTGGCCCGGGGGGCGGGCGGAGGCCCGTCCGACCGCGTCGCGCTGCGCATGACCCTGACCTCGGGTCCTGAGGGGGAGACTGCGGCGCTTCACTTCCTGGACGAGAGCCGCGCCGTGCCCCCCCTCGATCAGATCGGCCTGCGCGACACGGTCTGCGCCGAGCTCGAGTCCGTTCTGGAGCATGCGGGCGGCGTCATCCTGATCGCCGGCCCGAAGGGGAGCGGGAAGCGGACCACGCTGCGGGCGCTCCTGGGAAGGCTGGTCGCCAGGGGGAAGGTCGTCGACACGATCGAGGACCCGATCCTCTATCCGATCGAGGGCGTCTTCCAGGCGCAGGTCGACGCTCGCCGCGGTTGCACCTACATGCATCACCTGGAGAGGATTCTCGCCCTCAACCCGGACGCGGTCTTGATCGACAGGATCGGAGAGGGAGCGCTGGCCGAACTCGCCTTCACCGGGGCGGCCGGACATCCCTTGATCGCGTGCACGATCCAGGCGTCGGGCGGCGCCGCGGCCGCGGCGCGAGTGCTCCAGCTCGGGGTCGATCCGGCCCTGGTGGCGTCGTCTCTGCGGGCCGTCCTTTCGCAACGCCTCCTCAGGCGCAACTGCCCACACTGTCTCGTGACGTACCGACCGGAGGCATCCGTGATCGACGATTGGTTCACGAGCCCTCCCGTGGGGCAGGTGTGGTGGCGGGGCAGGGGCTGCGAGCGATGCCAGGGAACGGGATTCCTGCATCGCATCCGCGTGGCCGAGTTCTGGCGCCCGAGTGATGATGAGCGTCGGTGGATCGCCCAGCGCGTGGAGGAGCCGATCCTGCAGCAGAGGATCCTCGAGAGGATCGGATGCCACGGCCAAGACGCCCTGGCGCACGCATGCGAGGGGCGAACGACTCTGGAGGAAGCGATGAGGATCGTGCCGTACGAAGAGATCGCCTTCACCAGATCGCGTGGCCCGTCGCGCCCGATGCGCGTTTCCGCCGCGCTCTAGGCCGATTCGATCGCAGTCGAGGCACGTGCGAACGCTTCGTGCGCGCCCGGCTTGCCCGCTTCGCCGGCTGAGTGACAGGGCGCCGGCCGCGCGGGCACCCTCGCGGCGCTGCGGGCCTGGGCCTTCGTAGTCCCTCCTCCCTTCCTCGCGCCAACGCCGTCTGGTACGCTTCGCGCGTGTTCGGGGTGTCCGCCGGACGGGAGGAAGCATGATCTCTTGCGAGCAGCCTCTGAGACGGAGATCGTTCCTGAAGGTCGTTGGGGGGGCGGCCGGCCTGACGCTGATCAGCCCGCTGGATCGCCTGATCGGGGTGGCGGAAGCGATGGAAGCCCCGCTCTTCCCTGTCGACGGTCGCGTCGCGTCCAGGGTCCTTCTCGAAGCGCGATCCATGGGGGCCGGTTTCTCCGATCTCTATCTGGAGAAGAGGACGGTCACCAGCATGACCCTCTCGGACGGGAAGGTCGAATCGGTGGAGCAGGGGATCTTCGCCGGGGTCGGGGTCCGGGCGGTGCACGGAGATCGCACCGGGTACGCCTTCGCCGATTCGTTCGAGGAGGGGCCGCTCGTCGATGCCGCCCGCAACGCGGCGGCCATAGCCGCCAGCGCCAGCGCGGGCCTCGCCCCTATCATATTCCGAGCCGAGACGCCGACGCGGGTCGTGCGCTATCTCCGGCCGTTCGATGAGATCGGCCAGGATTCGAGGCTGGCGTGGCTCACGAGGGCTGATGCGGCGGCGAGGGGATTCGATCCCTCCATCCAGCAGGTCACGGTCACCTACACCGATGAGATGCTCCACTTCGCCGTCGTGAACTCGGAGGGGCTCTGGGTGGAGGATCATCTCCCGCTGCTCTACATGCGGGTCAACGTCAACGCCGCCAAGGATGGCCGGCGGGGGACGGGACAAGAGAGAGTCAGCCAGCGTCTCGGCGCGGAGCAGATGGACGATGACGCAGCAGGCAAGGCCGCCATCGAGGCGGCGCGGATGGCGGTCGCCATGTGCGATGCCCGGGAGGCTCCCGCTGGGGAGATGCCTGTCATCCTCGCCGCCGGCGGGGGCGTTCTCTTTCACGAAGCCGTGGGGCATGGTCTCGAGGGGGACACCGCGCGGCGCGGCAGCTCGTTCTACTCGGGGAAGGTCGGGCAGGTCGTGGCGTCGGAGCGCGTCTCGATCGTCGAGTATGCCGCCATGCCGGATCTCCGAGGGTCCTACAATGTCGACGACGAGGGAACAGTCCCCATCGAGTCGACGCTGATCGCGAGGGGCGTCCTGCGGGGCTTCATTACGGACAGGATCAGCGCGCAGGCGCTCGACACGGTGCGCACCGGCAACGGACGGAGACAATCGTATCGATTCCCGCCGCTGGTCCGCATGAGCAACACCTACCTGCCCAACGGGATCGATCCCGTCGATGAGATGATCAAGGAGACCAAGAGCGGCCTCTACGCCAAGAGCCTGGGCGGAGGCGAGGTCGATATTGCGACGGGGAACTTCACTTTCGGCGTGCTGGAAGGGTACCTGATCGAGGACGGGCGGATCGGATCGCCCGTGAGGGGCGCGACGCTAGTGGGCAGCGGTCCCGAGATCATGAAGCGGATCGACCGAGTGGGGCCGGACATCAAGTTCTGGCCGGGGACGTGCGGGAAAGGGCAGTGGGTGCCCGTGAGTTCGGGCGCCCCGACCCTCCGGATCTCCTCCATGACGGTCGGCGGGTCGGCGGAAAGCTAGGGGGAAGAGATGGACGAGAGGTTTCTTCTTGATACCGCCCTGTCGATCCTGACGTCGAACGGCGCCGAGGGGGATGTCTTCCTCGAGAGCCGGCGCAATCTGCAGTTCCAGATCCGAGAAGGGGAAGTGCGGGATCTCTCTCGCGCGGACGTGCGGGGGATGGGAGTCCGCGCGATGCGCGAGGGCCGCCTCGGCTTCGTCCACACCAGCGCCCTTGATCCCGATGGCGTCCGGCGGGCCGCGGAGCGCGCTCTCGAGCTCTCGCGCTCCGCGAATCCGCGCGAGGATCTGCACCTTCCGGATCCGGCGGGCCCGGGCGACGGGCGTGACGAGGGGGAGGGGCTCGGCCTCCACGACCCGACGATCGGGACGCGATCGATCCGGGAGAAGCAGGAGTGGGCGCGGGCGGCCGAGGCGGTCGCGCGCGGCTACGACGCCCGGATCACGCGCACCGAGGGGGCCAGCTACTCCGAAACCCTCACCTCCGCCTGGATCTCGAACACCAAGGGGCTGCACCGCCATCTCAGGAAGAGCTATCTG
>VGJL01000147.1 GCA_016867495.1 Candidatus Eisenbacteria bacterium
ACTTCATCGCGTCGATGGAGGGCGGGGCGAGGCCTACGGGCTGCCGGATCCGCTTCACGCTCGATGTGAGTCCGGACCAGGCCTACTACAGCGGCGGGGTCGTCTATATGGGAGGCAATTACGGCTACGACGACACGATCCTCCTTCACGAGTTCGGCCACTTCGTCCAGTACGCCTACGGCGGATTCTCGGACAATCCCGGCGGGAGCCACTACGTGAACGACAGCGCGCAGGATCCGCGGCTCTCGTTCGGCGAGGGCTGGCCGACCTTCTTCAGCTGCGGGACGCGGGACTGGGCCGGCTACGTCCATCCACAGGTCTATATGAACTCGACCGGAGATTCGACGACCGGACACATCAGCTTCTCGTACGACGTTGAAACTTACACGGGCGGCTCAGGGGCCTCGTGCGAGGTGTCGATCACCGCCTGTCTTTGGGACCAGGTCGACGGTGACATGACCGCCGATAACACCCCCGGCGTGGACGACGAGCCCGGCTACCAGATGGATCGGACCTTCCAGGAGTCGTGGGACTTCACGCGGGACTACCTCTCGCAGCCGCCCTTCTCGGGCGATCTGACCTATGAGGACTATCACGACATCTGGATCGCGAGCGTCCCGAATCCGCAGACGACCGAGCTTCTCCAGATCGAGCAGTTGAACCACGGAATCCTCTACAGGGATGACTCCTACGAAAACGACGACAGCTTCGCCACGGCGGGCGGCTACCACTCGTTCGAGGATATCGGGATGGGGCGCACGACCCACCACACGACGTGGCCGCAGGGCGATGAGGACTGGATAAGATTCGAGGGGTTGGCCGGGGTCCAGTATCAGATCGAGACGCTCGGGATGCGAGATGGCGCCGACACATACCTCGAGATCCGGAACGCTCTCAGCGTGGTCGTCGCCTCGAACGACAACGTAGCGTCGCCGACGCCGGGCGGACACAATGCCTTCGAGAACCTGCGGTCGAGGACGAGCTACACGCCGGCTACGACACAGGATCTCTACGTGAGAATACGCCGATCGCCGAACTCCCCGTGGGGTCCGGTCTCGAAGTACGGGAACTGGTTCGCCAAGATCAGGGCGGTCTCCGCCCCGTCGAGCTATCCGAACATCATGACCAATCCGATGTTCTCATTCACGATAACGCTCGATCAGAACGACGAGACGACCTCGATCCTCGAGATCCGGAATACCGGAACCGTCGACACGCTCCACTTCAGCTTGGCCGAAGCCGGAGGGGACATCCCGTGGGTCAGTGAGAGTCCGATGTCCGGCGCCGTCCCGCCAGGCGGGAGTCACCTCTGCGACATCACATTCAACGCGACCGGCATGGAGCCCGGAGACTATCGCGGAACCCTGGAGATCCACTCCGATGATCCGAACCTCACGGTGCGCTCGCTCACGCTGGACCTAACGGTGATCGAGGTGGTCGCTGCGAACGATGCGCTGAGAGAAACGGATGAGATCTGGATCGGGGCGAACGCGCCCAATCCGTTCGAAGGGGAGACCCGGATTCCGTTCACGCTATCGGAGGCGGGCCCCACAGTCCTTGCGATCTACGACCTGCAGGGACGGGAGATCCGGCGTCTCTGGGATGGTCCGCTCGATGCGCGAACCCACGCAGTGACATGGGATGGCCTGGACGGTCTCGGCCGTGAGGTCTCCAGCGGCGTCTATCTCTGCAGACTCTTGGCTCACGGTCGGTCCGTGACGCGCAAGATCGTTCTGTCGCACTGAGACCCGAGGGGCGGGGTTGATCGTGAAGACCCCGCCCTATCGGCTTCGAGGGGACGGCCCCGCCGGAGGCCGGCTCTATCTCGCCAGGACGATCCGCCCCGTCGCCGCGCCGGCCGTGGTGACGGCCCTCACGAAGTAGAGTCCCGCCGGGAGTTCGCGTCCGGCGTCGTCCTTTCCATCCCAGGTCAGCCCGGAATCCTCCGGCGCCAGGTCCCCCGCGGTCAAGACGCGCACGCGCGCTCCCGAAGGATCGAAGATCTCCACGCGCACTAAGCGGTCCATGAGCGACGAGAGGCGAATCTCTGTCTTGTCCACGAACGGGTTCGGCCGGGCGCGGAGGAAAGGCGGCGCGGCCAGGCGGGAGGCGGCAGGATCCTCGATCGCCTGCGGATCGACCTGCTGGGCCTGGTTCAGAATCCAGTTGTCGGGATCCAGCATCACGGCGAGGGGAGCCGCGTCCAGCGGTATGTCGAAGTCCTCGTGAGCCTCGTCCACCCACAGGACGAGGAGCGTGTCCCCGGCGACGGTCGCGACTTTGACATCGAGGGGCATCGTGAAGACAGGTCCGTTCGTCTGCACCTGATCGATGGCCAGCACAAGGCGATGGCCGCCGGATTGCTGTCCGATCCAGGCGTAGCGGTAGACGGGCCAACCGACGCCGTGGATCCACTCCTGGAAGAACCAGTCGAGGCTCTGTCCGTGAACCGCCTCCACGGCCGCCTGGAACTGCGTCGTGACGGCGTTTCCATGCTCATAGAGAGCGCGATAGAGCGCGAGGGCCTCGAAGAAGGCCGCATCCCCGACAACGTGGCGCAGCATGTGAAGGACGGTCCCGCCTTTCTCATAGACGGTCGTGCCCCACATGTAGTCGGGATCGTAGATGGGGAAGTTCTCCGAGCTGTTGAACACGGGCTGCATCAGGCTGCTCTGCATGTACGCGAGGTAGTCCTGCAGGCCGTAGGCGTATTCGCGGTGGATCGCCTCGCCATAGGTCGCGAATCCCTCGCTCAGCCAGATGTCGCGCCAGTCATTGATGGCGATGCAGTCCCCCCACCACTGATGGGCGAGCTCGTGGGCCAGGAGCCAGTCGTACGTGTGGTTCGGCTGGATCAGCATGGCAAGGTGCGTCACGCAAGTCTGGTGCTCCATGTCTCCCTTGGGCGCGGCAACGTAGCCGAACTTGCCGAAGGGATAGGGGCCGTAACGGGACACGAAGGCGTCCATCATGGTGTGGACGTTGGAGAAGTGAGTCGGCGCGTTTCCGACCTGGCTAGGATAGACCCAGTAGTGGATCCAGTCGTAGGTGGCGTCTACGAGCTCGCTGTAGTTGGATGCGGCCACCATCATCACATGGGGAGCGATCTGGTGCGTCTCGGACCATGTGTAGGTGACCGAACGAGAGTCCTCGTCGCGTTCCTCGCGGAGCAGGACGCCGTTGCAGACGGCCTTCTTGCCGTCCGGCACCTTGATGCGGAACTCGGCCGTCGCCTTGTCGCACGGCCAGTCCCAGCAGGGGAACCAGCACTTGCCCATCGAGGGAGGATAGGCGTAGAGCCCGACTCCCATCTGATAGGCGATCCCCCCGTTGGTGGAGCTGAAGTAGAAGCCGCCGAATCCGCCCGATCCTTCGTTGGTCGGGGTTCCCCTGTAGAAGACCTCGACCTCGAAGATCTCGCCGGCATCGTAGGGGCGCTCGAGATAGACGGTGAGATAGGGATTCTGTCGGAGGAAGGATAGGGGCCCGGTCGATGTCCGAACGGAGTCGACCGTGAGGGCCGCGAGGTCGAGGACGATCTGCTGCAATCCGTCCAGCTCGCTCATCGAGCGCACGAGAGTCGAGCCCCCGATCCGGGAGGTCGCGAAGTCGATCTCGAGGTCGATCGCATAGTGCAGCACGTCGAAGTCGTGCGGGCAGTTGTCGGTACGTTCCATCGTCGCAAGCCGCGCGAGACTCTCGGCGCGGCGCCCCTCGATCGACTTCAACCACTCGCGCGAGCCGGGCCGGAGATGGGACGGATCGACGGAGACGGGATCGGCCAGGCGATCGCGCGCGAGACGCGTCGGCCCTTCCTCATTGATCGCGGCGAGGCCGCCGGCCTGGCTGCCCGGAGGAAGGCCCGACTCCCCGGCGGCGGGGGAGAGGGGAGGAAGGAGCGCGGAGAGCAGCGCCAGCAGGATCAAAGCCCGGAGTCGTCTCATGCTTCGCCTCCTGCGCACCGTATCGGCAAGGTCCGCCGCCGCATGCGCAGGACGATTCTACTCCCGAGATCCCGAGATCGACAAGCGACTTGCTGGAGACGCGACTTGCTGGAGACGACTTGCTGGAGGGGTGGCGGCTTGCCGGAGGTGAGGCGACTTGCGGGAGGGACGAGGCGCCGCTTCCGCCTCTGGCGGAGAGACACGGCAAGTTCGATGCGATACACTCACCGGCGGCGGGGATCGCGATCCGCGAGGACGAGCGGCGTCCTCTCGGCGGGATCGGTGAACGCCATGAGACCGTTGAAGGAGGAGAGATGGCCGCCCAAGGTGGAATGAAACTGCTCAAGGAACTCTGCGAGACCCCGGCGATTTCGGGTCGTGAACAGCCGATGATCGTGCTGATGGAGCGCGAGCTGAGGAAGAGCTGCGACGAGGTCCGCGTCGACGGCTTCGGCAACGTGATCGGGATCAAGAGGCCGGGAAAGGCGACGACGAAGGGACGGCGCGCCCTCAAGGTCATGATCTCCGGGCACATGGATGAGATCGGCTTCGTCGTCAGCCACATCGACAAGAAGGGGTTCATTCGATTCAACCCCCGAGGCGGGCATGTGCCGAAAGTCCTCTACTCCCAGAGGGTGCGCATCCTCGGCAGGGAGGAGATCACGGGAATCGTTGAGGCGTCGCCGGCGTTTCTGGGACAGCCCGAGGAGCTGCTGAAGTCGGCGGAGATCAAGAACTTCTTCATCGACACGGGTCTCGCCGACAAGGCGCTGCGCAAAGTCGTCAGCGTGGGGGATCCGGTCGTCCTCGACCGCGGATTCATCGAGCAGGGCGATTGCTACATCTCCAAGGCGTTCGACAACCGCGTCGGCTGCTACGCGGTGCTGGAGGCGGCAAGGCGCCTCAAAAGGCACGCGGCCGAGGTCTATTGCGTGGGGAGCGCGCAGGAGGAGGTCGGCGTGCGCGGCGCGCGCGGGGCCGCGAAGGAGATCGATCCCGATCTCGGCGTCGCGATCGACGTGACGGGGGCGTTCGACACTCCGGGAGTCGCGGAGCACCAGCAGGTGAGCGCCCTTGGCGCGGGAGTCGCGATCAAGATCAATGACAGCGCGAGCATCTCGAACCACGGGATCGTCCAGTTCATGAAGCGCCTCGCGGAGAAGAACAAGATCAAGCACCAGATGGAGATTCTGCCGTTCGGGGGAACGGATGCGATGGGGATGCAGCTCTTTGGCCGGGGACCGGTCTGCACCCTCTCCGTCCCGACTCGTTACGTCCACTCCCCGAACGAGATGATCCACAAGGCGGACCTGGAGGCGACCGTGAAGCTCCTGGTCTGCTTCCTGGAACGCGCCCAGGAGTGCAGGCCGGAGTTCTGAGACGAATGAGGCTGGGGGAAGCCCTTGGGGCCTCCGCCACGATCCGGAGACCCCGAGCGGTTCCCGAAGCCCCGCGCCGCGAACGCGAACATAGCGGGGCGAAGGGAACCCTCGGGGTCTCTATGCCGACGAGGGGTCTCGGGTCTCGGGGAGGGTGTGCCCGCGAGCCGATCCCGTCGGATCAGCCCAGATTCCCCTGAACGCTGGCGGGCTCCGAGCCGTCTGCATCCACGGACACGGACGGAAAGGAGCCCGGCCATGCGTACCAACCGCCCATCAACGTTCACCAGGCGGAGCATCCGCCTTTCGATCCTCGGCCTCCTCCTAGGGGCGATCTTCCCCGCGAGCCCCGATCCTGCCATCGCCGGCGACCGGCCCACGAAGCTGGAGCGGCAGATCGGCGTGATGGAGAAGGCGATCAACACCATGCTCGTGGACAGCCCCAACTTCCTCGTTTCGGGCAGCGATGTGACCGAGGGGTTCGAGGACGACGAATACGGCGCCCTCTTCGTCTTCAGCGCGTCGCTGACCGGGCCGGGCTGGGACGGCCACGGTCTCGGCGCCTTCTTTAGCGGATTGCCTCATGGATTGGGGAAGGAAGGCAAAGTCATCATCCGCAAGATCAAGGGCAAGGGGGGAGAGACGGAGATCGACATCGATGACGAGGGCGTCTACATCGATGGCGAGGACGTCATTGTCCTGGGGAAAGGCGACAAGAAGTGGAAGAAGCTGCTCAAAGAGAAGGGCGGCGACTTCGAGGTCATGGATGACAAGGAGCTCAAGGAACGGCAGCTCAAGAAGTACGAGAGCGCCAAGCAGGAGCTGATCGAGGTTCTGATGGACTACGGCGAGATCCTGAGGGGGTTGCCGGCCGGCCGGTCCGTGAAGATCATGGCGCGCATGCGGAACATGGATCTGCCGGAGGGCAAGGAGGTCCGGAAGCTCACCGTCCGGGCCACGATCGACGATCTGCGATCCTACGGGGA
>VGJL01000148.1 GCA_016867495.1 Candidatus Eisenbacteria bacterium
GCCGAGGCCCTGCGCGAACTCCGGTGTCCTTCCGGTGAGCGTGCATGAAACCGCCCCTGCCCCCCGCTATCCTCAGCTCCGGACGCGAAGAGCCCGGCCAACCAGGAAGGAGGATAGCGCATGGAGCAGAAGAGACGGGCGGACGGCTCATCGGTGGCCCTCGCCAGGGTGCGGACGGGGATCGAGGCATGGCGGAAGACCCGCAAGAAGCGTTCCCAGATGCCCGAGGACCTGTGGCGGGCGGCGGCCGAGATCGCACGGGTCCACGGCGTGAACCCGATCGCCGAGGCCCTGCACCTGAACTACTACGATCTGAAGCGGCGGGTCGACGGCATGGGACAGAAGCGGCCCGTTCCGCGGCCGGCCTTCGTCGAGATCCCCTCGGCAGCCCCCCTGGCCGCCTCAGCCTGCGTCGTCGAGATGGTCCGCCCCGACGGGGCGAAGATGACGATCCGCATGGCGGCGGATGGGGATGGGAAGCTGGTGCCTCTGAGCGAGGCCTTCTGGGGGAGGCGGGCATGATCCAGATCACTCCCCAGATGCGGATCCTGCTGGCCGTCGAGCCGGTCGACTTTCGGAAAGGCATCGACGGGTTAGCTGGCCTCTGCCGCATCGAGCTCAAGTCCGATCCTCTCTCCGGAGCCGTCTTTGTCTTCCGCAACCGCAGCGCCAAGGCTGTGCGCGTCTTGGTGTATGATGGCCAGGGCTTCTGGCTTTCAACGAAGCGCTTGTCCTGCGGGAAGTTCCGCTGGTGGCCTGCAGACGGACAGGATGGGATCCGCCCCTTGGACGCCCATGAGCTGCAGGTGCTCCTCTGGAATGGGAATCCGGAGGGGGCGGAGGCGGCCCCTGCGTGGCGGCGTGTGGCGGTGGCAGGCTGAGGAAAAAAAAGGTCTTGCGTTCCCCGGCACGTCCTGTTACTCTCCCGCCATGGACCTTGCGATCAGGTACCGAGGCAGGACGTTCGGGGCCGACAAGATCGACTTCATCCGGCAGCTCATCGCCGATCACCCGACCGCCTCCCGCAAGGCTCTCTCTCGCAAGCTCTGCGAGACCTGGAACTGGGTCCAATCCAACGGCAACCCCTGCGACATGGTGGCGCGGGGGTTGCTACTTCTCCTCCACCGTGCGGGCCATATCGAGCTGCCGGCCAAGCGCTGCGCGCCGCCGAACAACGTGATCCGGCGCCAGCGGCCGGAGCCCCTACCGTTCCTCACCTGGAATCCGATCGAGTCACCTCTCTCGGACCTCCGGCCACTGGAGTTCCACCAGGTCCGGCGGACCGGTGAGGAAGCGGTCTTCGACAGTTTCATCGAGAGCCACCACTACCTCGGCTACATGCGGCCGGTCGGGGAGCACCTCAAGTTTCTCATCTACGCCCGAGGGATCCCCGTGGCCTGCATGGCCTGGTCCTCGGCGCCGCGGCACATTGGGTGCCGGGATCGATTCATCGGCTGGTCGCCCGAGGCGAGGCGGCGAAACATTCGCTTCCTCGCCTACAATACGCGCTATCTCATTCTGCCCTGGGTTCATGTCAAAGACCTTGCCTCGCACCTCCTCTCGCGCATGGCGAGGAGGATCTCGGCGGACTGGGAACAGCTCTACAGCCACCCGATCCACTTCCTGGAGACCTTCGTGGATCGGGAGCGATTCCGGGGGACGTGCTACCGGGCGGCGAACTGGATCTTCCTCGGCCTGACGACAGGCCGGGGGAAGGCGGATCAGACGAACAAGCCCAACCGCTCCCTGAAGGAATCGTGGGGCTATCCCCTGTCGCCCCGCTTCCGAGAGATCCTGGGGAGGCTCGGATGAGCGAGGGCGAGTTCGAAGTGATCGAGCTGAGCGTGGAGGAGTTGAGGGCGCTTCTGGCGCGTGTGAAACCATCGGTGGCGCCGGAGGACTACAAGACGCTGGAGTACCTCGCGGATACGCACATCCACCTGACGCATCTCCTCGCCGAGAAGGACGCGACCATCCAGAAACTCCGCAAGCTCTTCATCTCCCCCTTCCAGAGCGAGAAGCTCTGCGACGTCTTCCCGGAGACCGAGAATGCCCCCGCCGCGGAGAACATCTCCGAGCCAGAGAAAGGCCCGGAACCGCCCGAGGCCGAGGCGAAGCCCCATGAATCCGAGCCCTCGGGCCATGCGGCCCCCGCGGAGGACCTACCTCCTTTGGGCGAGGACGAGAAGATCCCCGAGCCGGAGAAAGGGCCAGAACCGCCCGCGGCGGAGGGGAAGCCCGAAGCAGCCGAGCCCTCCGGGGATGGGGCGCCCTCCGAGGCACCCCCTCCCGCGGGCGATGGCGAGGGGAAGAAGGACGAAGGCGCACCGGATGAAGGCCCCAAGAAGGGGCACGGTCGGAACGGCGCCGACAAGTACGAAGGCGCCGAGACGATCTTGGTTCAGCACGAGAGCCTGAAGCCCGGCGATCCGTGCCCCGTGCCGAGGTGCAAGGGCAAGCTCTACGAGTACGTGCCCCCAGCGGTCCTGATCCGGATCGTTGGCCGGTCCCCCGTGGGTGCGACGGTCTCGAAGCTCCAGCGACTCCGCTGCGGCGACTGCAACACGGTCTTCACGGCCAAGCCGCCCGAGGGCCTGGGCACGGAGAAGTACGACGCGACCGCGGCGAGCATCATCGCGGTCCTGAGGTATGGGACAGGGGTCCCCTTCTACCGCCTCGAACGTCTCCAGAAGAACTTCCGGATCCCCCTGCCGGACGCCACGCAGTGGGATATCGTCGAGAGCGCCGTGAACCCGATGGTGCCTGTGTACAAGGCGCTCCTCTACGAGGCTGCGCAGGGCGAGGTCGTCTACAACGACGACACGAGGGGGAAGGTGCTGGATCTGATGAAGGAGATGGAGAAGGCGAAGAAGAAGAACGAAGGGAAGGCAGACGATGGATGAGAGACCGCAGGCGGAAGGGGAGACGCCGAAGGCGAAGGGCCGGGAACGGACCGGGATCTTCACCTCGGGCGTCGTGTCGACGAAGGAGGGTCGAAAGATCGCGCTCTTCTTCACGGGGCGCCAGCACGCTGGGGAGAACCTGAAGGACGTGCTCTGCCAGAGGGCGGCCGAGCTCGGCCCCCCGATCCAGATGTGCGATGCTCTGTCGCGGAACGTGCCCAAGGGCCTCAAGGTCATCCTGGCGAACTGCCTGGCGCACGCGCGGCGGAACTTCGTCGATGTCGCGCCGAGCTTCCCCGAGGAGTGCCTCTACGTGATCGAGACCCTTGCGAAGGTCTACAAGAACGACGAGATCACGAGGGAGAAGCAGATGTCGCCGGAGGAGCGCCTGGCGTTTCACAAGGCCGAGAGTGGTCCCCTGATGAAGGAGCTCGAGGCCTGGATGATCGACCAGATCGAGAGTCGGAAGGTGGAGCCGAACTCCGGGCTCGGGAAGGCGATCTCCTATAGCCGCGATCACTGGAAGGAACTGACCCTCTTCCTCGAGGTCCCCGGGGCGCCGCTAGATAGCAACATCGTCGAGAGGGCGCTGAAGAAAGCCATCATCCACCGGAAGAACAGCCTCTTCTACAAGACCGAACATGGTGCCCATGTGGGCGACATCTACATGAGCCTCATCTACACCTGCGAACTCGAAGGCGCCGATCCCTTCGACTACCTGACCCAACTCCAGGAACACGCCGTGGACGTGGCCCTGACGCCGACAGACTGGATGCCGTGGAACTACCGGCACACCCTGGCGCGCGTGTGGGAAGACTGACGCGCGCCGACGCGGCGGCTGACACGCTCAGCGGTGTGCTGCTCCTTGGGCAGCGATGGCCCTTCGCATCACGGCCCGGCCACCCCACTGAGGGGCCGGGAACCTCCCCGCGTCCTGGGCAGGATAATGGGCGCGGAAGCACGGACCTCATCATAACGGGGATTCCCGGAGCCGCTCACCGGCCGGGTACGCCGGGGGCCAGGTAAGGCCCCGGGGCCAAACCGAACCGGAACGCCGCCCGAGCCCGCCTCCCCCGCTCCCACGCCTGCGCCGCAGCGCAGCCAACCTCCCTTGCCGAGTCGCCCCCGTGCGCGCGACCCCATCTCCCGGGCCGTGGCCTCACCCCCAGCTCTCTGCAAGCCCGGCGAAGCCCGCGCTGCGACCACTCGCGCGGGCTTACGCTCGGAATCGTGGGCGCGGTGGGGCCGCAGGGCCGGCCCTTGCTCGGCCGCACCGGCTTGTGTCCCCGCCGCGCCCCGGCTGGCGCCGATCATCGGGCCACCTCGGTCACGATCGGGCCCGGCAGGCGCCCTGGCCAGGGGGGGTCGGCGTGGTTGGCCGCCGCACGTCGGCCGCCGCCGAAGACCCCCCGGATTTTGCAGGCTCACCGGAAGGACACGAACTCCGGGCCGCCGTCGCCGATCTCTCGTCGACCATCGAGCGGGAGGCCTCTCGAAGGACCCTGGCGGGTTCGGATCCGCGCCGCGAACTCGACTCGGGTTTCGGGGCCGCAAGCGAGCTCTACCGGGATCTTGTGGCGGGCGCGCCGGCCCCCGAGACGTCATCCGCATCGGCATCGCCATCGGCCGAAGCCCCGTGGCGCCTGGGGGACTTCGAGATCCTCCGGCGGGTCGGCGGCGGCGGCATGGGGGATGTGTACCTCGCCCGACAGGTATCGCTGGGGCGGGAGGTGGCTCTCAAACTCCTCTCTCCTCACATCGCCGGCGACGCGAAGTCGACCGAGCGATTTCTTCGCGAGGCAAAGGCCGCGGCGAGCACCAACCATCCGTCGATCGTCCCCGTGCTCCAGGCCGGGATCGAAGGCGGCCGCCCGTACATCGCGATGCAGTACATCCACGGGGTCAGCTTGCAGGAACTCTTGGAGGCTGGGCCCTTGCTGGATGTGAAGAGGGCTCTGGAGATCGCAAGGGATGCGGTGCGTGCCACCGAGGCTGCCCATGCGGCGGGGGTGATCCACCGGGACATCAAGCCGGGCAACGTTCTCTTGGAGAGCGATCCTTCCTCCGTGCGACGCGCCGGCCGGGTCTTCCTCGCGGACTTCGGCCTTGCCTCCTTGAGCGATCGGGGATCGATCACGGCGACCGGCGAGATCCTGGGCACGCCCGCCTACATGTCCCCGGAGCAGGCCCGCGGCCTCCCCGCCGTCAGGTCGTCCGACATCTACTCGCTCGGGGCGACCCTCTACGCGATGCTCGCAGGCCGTCCGCCCCACGAGGGCTCCAATCATGCGGCGATCATCGCCGGCGTGGCGCAGAGGGAGCCGGTGCCGATCCGCAAGCTCAGGCCTTCGGTCGATCGGGACGCGGCCACGATCTGCGAGAAGGCGATGCGCTGGGAGCCGGACCGGCGCTACGCGACCGCCGGCGAGATGGCGGAGGACATCGATCGCTGGCTCGCTCGGAAGCCGATCCGCGCGCGGCCGGCGAGCACGGCGTACCGGGTGCGGCTCTGGCTCAGGCGGAATCCTCGCGCGATGGTGGCGGCGGTCCTGATTGTTGTCGCGGTGCTCGCCGCGCTTGCAGGTGAGCGACTCCTCCGAAGACGCGGAACCTTGGCCGCCGTCGATGATCTCCTGCGCCGGGGCGAGGCGGAGGAGGCGCGGGAGAGGCTCGAAACCGTGCCTGGGATCTGGCCTCTGCGCGACTCGGCGGTGGCATCGCTCGAGTGCAGGCTCTTCCTTCAGCTCGGAGACCTGGGGCGGGCGGCAGAGGCTGCAGCGCGCCTTGCTGCGAGCAAGAGGGCGGCGGAGTTCGCGGCGATCCGCGAGATCGTGGACAGGCAGCTCGCCGCATCCGAGAGCCTGATCCTCGATGGAGCGTGGTGGGCGGCGCTGGAGTTCGTGTGGGAGACGATCGGCGGGATCGAGGTTCTCTCCCGTGAAGCCGGAGGCGATCCGGCATGGTCGGACTGGATCGATTCCGCATCGGTGAAAGCACTGCACGTCGCCGCATCCGCCCTCATCCAGGCCGGGGAGTACGAACTCGCCGTGCGGATCTGGGAAGGAGATCGGGCCCGGGATCGGCCTGTCAGAATTCGAGAGGTTCTGACCGAGTTGGTCGGCGTCCGCGCGGAGGGAGAGCCATCGCTCGATGAGATCGGCGGCTTCGCCCGGCGCCTCACCCGATGCGTCACATCCGTCCGGTTCTCGAGACACGCGCGGATGGTCTTGGAGTCGGGAGGCGTCCAACAGGGTTGTACGGGGGCTCGCCGGAAAGCCTTGCTCGGTCTGGTAGAGCGCAAGGCGCTCGAACAC
>VGJL01000149.1 GCA_016867495.1 Candidatus Eisenbacteria bacterium
GGATCGATGCAGACCTGGCGCAGGAGCATCGTGAGGCCGGAGACGCCGGATCGCGCGCTCGGATTCAGGACCTGCTCGTCGGCGAAGTAGGCGCGGCTTCAGCGGCTGAGGACTCGGCAGGGGGGGGAACGGATGTACAGCGCTTCCGCCCTTGCCGACCTTCACGAGCGCGCGCATCGGACCCTCCGTGGGCTCATCCTTCACTGTGGTCTGCTGACGGAGGAGGAGATCCGCCGCGAGATCCCCGGCTTCGGATACCCGAGCGTGCTCGAGCAACTCGATCACGCCATTGGAGCGGAGGAGTACTGGGTCAGCGTGGCCCGGGGACGCTACAAGGACGAGGAGGAGCGGACTCCGCCCACGACGATCGAGTCGCTCGAGGAGTATCGCCGGAAGGTAGCGGCCGTGACCGCCGCCTATCTGGGCGAGACGTCGGATCGGGATCTGAACGCCCCCCGAGAGATGTGGACCTGGCCCGGCAAGACGCGCACTCTCGTTCCCGCGCATCTGCTGCTGCGCACACAGACCCACATCTATGCCCACACGGGACAGGTGCTCGCGATGTGCCGCCAGATCGGCAAGCCGAGTCCGGGCGGGCTGGATTTTCCGCTGGATTGACCCGCGCGGCGCGAGGCAGCTCGCGGCCGCGATGGTCTGATCCGAGGGGCGGTTCCATGGCCGGGGTCACGATCAAGGGAAGGCGCTCAGAGCGGCACCTGCAGGCCGCGTTGCTGGCCCTCCTCACACTGGGAGGCGCCTGCGAGAAGGGCGGGGACGGACATCCCGACTCCGGCCCGCCCTCTGTCCATCCCGTCTGCGAGAAGGACCCGCACGCGCGCCAGGATGCCCACACGCCACGTTCGCTCGTCACGGACTGGGGGTTGCCCCATCGCTTGCCCTCCCCCATCAACACCCTTTGCCCCGAAGACGCGGTTGAGATCTCCCGCGACGGAGACGCGCTCCACTTCCTCTTCACGACCGGCCTTCTGAGCGACCTGACGCCGGAGGAAGTCATCTCGAGGCCCAATGGAACCTACAGGGCGAGAAGGTCCGAGGACGGAGGCGCCTTCGCTGAACCGGTCTATTATGATCTCGACGCGGGAACGGACGCGGCCCTGGACGGAGCGCCGAGCTTCGCGTGGGACGGCTCGTTCGTCGTCTTCCACTCGTTGCGCGCCGGGAACACCGGCTACCAGAGGCACCCGCCGACGGACGACATCCTCGACGTCTACTGGGCGCCACTTGCCGGCGGAGTCCCGGGGGCCGCATCGAACCTCGGTCCGGCGGTCAACTCGGAGTGGCCCGACGGCGAGCCTGCGATCGCCCCGGGCGACTCGATCCTCTACTTCACATCGGAGCGCCCGGGAGGCGCCGGAGGGGATGACATTTGGATGTCGGTCCGACGCGATGGAGTGTGGGCCCAGGCAACCGTCCTGCCGCCCCCGGTGAACTCGATCGCGGACGACACGCAGCCGGCCTTCAGCGCATCGGGCGACACTCTCTACTTCGTTTCGAATCGCGACGGGGCCACGGGGACGGGGATCTATCGCTGCGCACGCGCCGGCGACGCGTGGGGCGAGCCGGAACTGGTCATCGCGGGGATCGTGGGGGAGCCGAGCTTGACCGCGGACGGTCGCGTGCTCTACTTCGTCCACGTCCTGACGGACGCCGTCGGGCTCTTCGACGCGGACATCTGGAGCAGCGAGAGGGTCCGGCCATAGAAAGGCGCTGAAGCGCCGGATGTCATGAGGGCCGCTTGAATGCGTCTAGCGGCCGCTACCCCCCTGCGGGCGATCGAGGTCGATCGTTCCCTGCGCGCGGTCGATGAAGATCCCCCGATTGCGGGCCCGGGCGTTGTCGCTCTCCGGATCGTCCGTCTCCTTCCCGTCGTTGGCGGCGCCTCCGGTGTAGGAGTCGAGCCCCCCCGCGTCGAGAAAGAGGCCGACAGAGGTCGGCTCGGTCCAGTAGATCGAGGGGCCCGAGCGGTCCAGAAAGCGGGGGTCGTAGAGCGCCCGGCCGGGCCGTTTCCCTTCCGCCGCGTATCGATAGCGATCCTCTCCCCCGCCATCCAGGCAGAGGACGACGCTCCGGTTGATCGAGTACCCGATCCCATCCCCTCCGCATTCGTAGAGGTCGTCGCCGGAGCGGTCGAACAGGATCGCCACCGTGAAGTCATGCCCGAAGGCAGGCCCCCAGTTCTGGGCGACCGAGTGCAGATCGTCGCCCGACTCATCCACGACCGCCCCGATGCAGAAGTGGGCGCCTGATCCGGAGGCCCAGCCGTTCGCGCGGAAGGCGTCGTCGCCCGCCCCGTCCCAGACCAGTCCGGTCCCGAACCAGTATCCGCATCCCTGCGCCCAGTTGCCCGCCGTGTAGGCGTCGTCCCCTTGGGCGTCCAGAAGGGCGCCGATTCCGCCCGCCCAGGAGTGCCCGTCCGAGCCGTCCCCTCTGCGTCCCATGGCGCACCCCTGCGCGTCGCTCACGGCGACCTTCTGCTCCGAATGGTAGGAGGGACGTCCCGTGACGGCCGGATCGACGACGGCGACGTACTCGTCATCGCCCGCGCAGTCGGCCAGGACGCCGACTCCCGCGACTCCGCCGAATCCTTGCCCATCGCTCCAGATGGTGTAGCGGTCCTTCCCCTCGATGTCGATGAGGACTCCGATCCCGAAGAAGCCGGCCCCCTGGCTGCTGTATCGCGACTCGTAGCGATCACTGCCGGCGAGATCGGCCAGCACGCCCATGCCGAAGTGCCCGACCCCTTGACCGAGCGTGCCCGAGGCATAGGAGTCGTCCCCCCGCGCATCGAGGAGCGCCCCGACTCCGGTCACCCCCGCGCCCAGGGATCGATCGCCTCCGCTGTAGGCGTCGTCGCCACCAAGGTCGAGCGCCGCTGCGACGGGCAGGCCAGGATGCGAGGCGCCGACGCTTCCTGCATAGACGTCATCGCCGCCCAGATCGACGATGAGGAACGTCCCCTCCCCCGCATCGATCCGATCCGAGCCGGTTCCGGTCACGAGGATCCTGCCGACGGGCGTCTGGAGATCGATCCGCACCGCTGCCAGGGCGCCGCCGGCAAGCGACACGGGACCCTTCGCGCCGGAGGCGGAATCCGCGAGCGCGAGCCTGGCCAGATCGAGCGCCTCGACAGCCTTCAGCCCCGCATACCAGAGGCTCGCCTCGTCCCAGAGACGCGCTGCATCGTCCATCGCGGGCTCGTACTCCAGGGCATCGGTCTCCTCGGCGCCGAGGTCGATGCGGGATGCGATCCTGGCCCGCATCTCGAGGGGCGTGTTCCGGAACGCGAGAGATGCCCAGTGGCGGGCGTCGAGCAGATCAAGGAGGAGCTTGCCGAGGATGCCGCTGATCTCCTGGGGCAGCGGCGCGCACGCGCGCTCCAGGTCCCGCGGGATCAGCGGGTAGGGAGACTCCTGGCCGAACGTGACGAACCGGATGGCGCGGCCTTCCGCACGCCAGGCATCGAGGAGGGCGACGTGCAGCGGAGTCGGCGGCGCATCGAGGTTTGGCGAGTAGGGCCGTGTGGCCCCGTAGCGTTTGTTGACGCCGAGATCGTGGACGGCGCGGTAGAGGGCGCCCGCCCCCTGGTCGTTCTTCTTCCCCGCCAGGTTCTCGGCGGAGAGGGTCCGCGTCAGGGTCGCCCCCATCACGCGAGTGAACGGAACGATCGCGAGGGGCTCCGCGCAGAGGTCGTCGAAGTGGCGCAGCTTGTGCGGGATGTCCTGCGGGTAGCGCTCCCACCACCCGCGCGCCCGCCACCCGAGATCGGCCCGCGTCAGGCCTGCGGCAGCCAAGGCCTCATCGAGGGCGTCGGGCTGCGGATCGGCGGCGACGGCGCATTGGCTCGAGACCGCCAGCAAGGCCATGACGCATCCCGCGCCCACGAGCCCGCGCGCGAGAGCGAGTCCCCGCGCGAGCAGGCGCGACCGCGCGCCGGGAGTCGATTGCATAGACATGACCTCAGTCCTCCTTGACCAGCGCCCGGTAGCCGGCGACAAGATGCTCCGGCACCTCCGATCTCTCGGCGACGAAGTTGAGGCCCGCGGCGTGGCGAAGCGCCAGAAGCTGGCGGTACTGCCTCCGCTCGGAACGCCTCGTCTCCACGGGAAGGCGCCGCAGCAACGTAAGGACCTCTCGACCCCATCGATTGAGGAGCAAGAGGCACTGCGTCATGCCCCTGGACGCCGTTCGACTGAGCGGCTGCGCGAGCGGAATCCGTTTGGGGAACATGATCCTCTCGATCTGCACGGGGACGGCGTTCTCGGCGGGGAAGACGTTTGTGGGGCGAAAGCCGTGCCTCATCAGGATGTACTCGAGCCCGAGATGGGTCATGTGGAAGTACGACATACCGTGGAGGGGTTCGAGAAACGCCACGTAACCAAACAGCCTTCCTCCCGGTCTGAGGACCCGGCGCGCCTCATCGAGCATCGCTCCCGGATCCGGAAGATGCTCGAGGACGGCGGCGGAGAGGATTCCATCGAATGCCCCGTCGGGGAAGGGAAGGGAGCTTCCGTCGGCGATGATCATGCAGCCGCCCGCGGAGAGGTCGCAACCGATCCAGGTCGCGCCCCTCCGTTCCAGCGCCAAGCGATAGGCGCCGCGGCCGCAACCCAGATCGAGGATTCTCTTGCCCCTCAGATCGCCGAGGAGATCGAAGATCGCCCGCCCCCCGCCGCGCGGCCGCTCGTAGCTGATCTCCGGCCGAAGCAGATCCGACATCCGGACCCGATCATCCAGCGATCCCATTCCCATTGGTTCATCTCCCGAAAAGGCTCTCCGCCCACCGCCCGGCGGCTGTCGCCGGGGAAACGGGCGCTACGAGGCGACCCCCACGCCCGGGACCCGGCGCGCCCTCTTGCCCGTAGAAGCCGGCGGTGAGTCCTGCTCGTAGAGCGATTCGCCGTTCCAGCAGTAGGTGCAGAGCTTATCGCGAGGCAGCCCGATCGCGGCCACCATGTCGTCCAGACTCTGGTACTTCAAGGTCGTGAGGCCGAGGCGGGAGCCGATCCGCTCCACCATCGCCCGGCACTTCGCGCTGGACGGCTCGGCATACTCCGCCGGGTCGCACGTCGTCCTCCCTTCGATCTCGTGGATCGCCTTGCGGCCGGCCAGATCCAGCTCCGAGCGGGAGCGGGAGAAGTTCAGGAACTTGCAGGAGTAGACGAGAGGCGGACAGGCGGGCCTCATGTGCACCTCTCGCGCGCCGGTTCGGTAGAGTCGCTGGATGACATCCTTGAGCTGCGTGCCCCGCACGATGGAGTCCTCGCAGAAGAGGAGCCTCTTGCCGGCGATCTGCTCCCGGATCGGGATGAGTTTCATCTGCGCCACCAGATCGCGCACGCGCTGCTCCTGAGGCATGAAGCTGCGCGACCAGGTCGGCGTGTACTTGACGAAGGGACGCCTGTACGGAACGCCCGCCTCCGCGGCGTAGCCGATCGCGTGGCCGACGCCCGAGTCGGGCACGCCCGCGACGAGGTCGACTCTCGTGTTGTCGGCCCTCGCGAGCGCGGCGCCGCAGCGGTATCGGGCCTCCTCCACATTGATCCCCTCGTAGGTCGAGGCCGGGAATCCATAGTAGATCCAGAGGAAGGCGCAGATCTGGGTTCGATCGCCCGGAGGGACGAGCCGCTCCACCCCGTCGGGCGTGAGCCGCACGATCTCGCCCGGCCCGAGATCCCGGTCGACCTCATATCCGAGGTTCGGGAAGGCGCACGTTTCGAACGTCGCCGCGATCGCCCCCTCCTTGCGGCCGAGCACGAGAGGCGTGCGACCCAGCCGATCGCGCGAGGCGTAGATGCCTTGGCCGGTGAGCAGCATGACGGAGCAGGACCCGGACACCCTATCGTGGACATGGCGCAGCCCTTCGACCAGACTCTCCTGCTGATTGATCAGGCTCGCGATCACCTCGGTCTGGTTGAACTCGTTCCCCTTCATCTCGCTGAAGTGGACCGCCTGCTTTCGCAGGATCTCCTCGGCGAGCTTGCGGAGGTTGGCGACCCTCCCCACGGTCACGACGGCATAGCGGCCATGGCGGGACTCGATGAGCATCGGCTGGTCCTCGAAGTCGCTGATCACGCCAAGGCCCATGTTGCCGATATGCTTGTGAAGGTCGGGCTCGAACTTCGTCCGAAACGGGGAGTTCGTGATGTCGTGGATGTTGCGCTTGAACCCCTGCTTGCCGTGG
>VGJL01000150.1 GCA_016867495.1 Candidatus Eisenbacteria bacterium
CGTCTGGGGAGATCCCTTCAGCGAGAAGATGTCATCCTATGGAAGGCTGGACGGCCGGGTGGAACGGGAGATCTCGATCTTCGGCCGCTCGGGATCGATCTTCCTCGAGGTCCTCAACATGACCGCGAGGAAGAACAGCGTCTCGATGATCTGGAATCGGGATCTCGACCGCCGGCGGCCGGTGCGCGGCCTGCCCCTTCTTCCATTCATCGGGATGACGGTGGCGGGCTGACCCGCGCCGCCGATCCGCGCGGGATCCTCCGCGGGATCTTCCGCGCGGGCCCTTCCGGCGGCTGGACAATCGCCGCCGCAACCGGTACGGTTTCCGGATGGCGGTCGGTCGCCTTCCCCGATCAATTCACGACCAGGACAGCAGACGGAGAATCCGGCATCGGCGCGCCCCGGGCCGCCGGGCCAGGAAGTGGGTGAACTAGATGCCGCGCAACAACCTCGTATCGAGACCCCGAAAGGGAGACCACATCCGCAGGGTCGGCATCGTCTTCGCTGGCGGGCCCGCCCCGGCGGCGAACGCCGTGATCAGCGCCGCCGCGGTCAGCTTCCTGGACGACGATCGCGAGGTCGTAGGCTTCCTGCACGGCTACGAGAACCTCCAGAAGTACCATCCCGTGACGCACAGACTCGTCCGGGAGGAACACTACAGGGAACTGACGCAGAAGGAGGTGACCGGCAGCCGCAATTCCCAGGGGATCCTGATCGGCACCTCGCGCGCCAACCCCGGCAAGGGGCTCTGTCGTGCCGAAGATCTCAACGACCCGGAGAAGACCGTCGGGCTGCGAAATGTCTACTCGGCCTTCGTGGACCTCAGGATCGACGCCCTCATCTCGATCGGCGGCGACGACACCCTGAAGACGGCGAATCTCCTCCACGAGTTCCAGAAGCGCCTTCCTCCCGAGGCGAAGAGAATCCAGATCGTCCATCTGCCGAAGACGATCGACAACGACTACCAGGGGATCGACTTCACCTTCGGCTACTTCACCGCGGTCGACTTCATCGCGAAGGAGATGAAGAACCTGCGCGCGGACGCCGAGGCTGGGCGTGTCTACTACATCGCGGAGTGCATGGGGCGCAAGGCCGGATGGCTCTCCTACGGGGTCGGGATCGCGGGCGAGGCGAACATGGTCATCTCCGTCGAGGACGTCGATCAGGGGATGATGTTCGATGACGAGGTGGTCGATCCCGCGACCGGCGGGACGCGCGCGGAGCGGCGCCTCAAGATCGAGGCGCTCGTCGATCAGATCGTGAACCTGATGATCGCCCGCGAGAGGCGCGAGGACAAGCACTTCGGCACCGTCGTCCTCGCCGAAGGGCTCGCCGAGCTGTTCCCAGAGCGCTACATACGGTGCATCCCCAAAGACGAGCACGGCAACATCTCGATCGGCAAGATCGACATCGGCAAGGAGATCGCCCGCCTCGTCGCGGAGGAGTACCGCAAGCGCACGGGAAAGGACAGGAAGGTGATCGGCCTCCAGCTCGGCTACGAGTCGCGCTGCGCCCCGCCTCACGCCTTCGACGTCATGCTCGGCAGCCAGCTCGGGATCGGCGCCTACAGGGCCCTTGTGGAGGAGAACCTCGACGGCCACATGGTGAGCGTGACCGGTCAGCTCGAGCTGACGTACGTGCCGTTCCAGCGCCTCGTCAATCCGCAGACGCTGAAGACGGAGGTGCGGTTCATCCGCCCCGACTCCGACTTCCACCTGCTCGCCCGCTTCCTCGAGAGCAGGACCGAGGTCCGCGGAGACTGAGGCGGATCCGATGTCGATGAGCGAGATGGAGAGGAAGGCGGCGATCTCCGCCCTGCGAAAGGTCCCCTTCTTCCGCGATCTGGATCAGGGAACATTGAGCGATCTGGCGCGCTCCGGCCGGCAGACGGTCTTCCAGAAGGGCGAGGAGCTGTTCCAGGAAGGGGATCCCTGCCGGGGAATGTTCATGGTCCTCTCAGGCGCGATCAAGATCTACCGGAGCGCTCCGTCCGGCCGCGAGCAGATCCTGGCGATGGAGGGGCCGGGCGGATTCGCCGCGGAGCTGCCCCTCCTTGATGGCGAACCCTATCCCGCGTCGTGCGCGGCGATCGAAGAGAGCCGAGTCCTCCATGTGCCGCGCGCCGCCTTCGAGGAGATCCTCCGCCGCAAGCCCGAGCTGGCCCTGGGGATTCTCCGCGTGCTCGGGCGCCGGCTCAGGGGCCTCGTCATGCTCGTCGAGGAGCTCTCCCTGCTCGAGGTGCCCCAGCGGCTGGCGAAGTACCTCCTGGAGATGTCCGAGCGGCGGGGACCGACCTTCACGTTGAGCCTTTCGAACCAGGAGATCGCGAACCGACTCGGGACGGTCCGCGAGATCGTCTCCCGCAACCTCCATCGCCTCGCGCAGCAAGGCGCCATCAGGATCGAGGGGCGCCGGATACAGATCGTGGATGAGAAGGCGCTCCGCGACCTCGTCGAGGAGTCACGCTAGAGCGGTTCGATCGCGTCTGAGACGCTCGCCCCACGCTGCGAGGATCGACGCGGCTTCCCGATCGTCGTGCCCCGCCAGGGAGAGGATGAGCCTCTGCGCGAGAGCGTCGTCGCGCGCGGGATCGAGAGCATCCAGCAGGGCGAGCCGATCGAGATCCTCCCGCGGGAGCGCGAGCGACCCGTCCTCCCGGAAGTGCCGAAGGTCCTCCGGCTTCGCGACCGCGCTCTGCGCGAGGAGCACCCGCGGGAAGGGGAGCTCCTCGATGTCCCTTCTCCCCAGGGGAACGCTCCCCCCGGAGAGGGCGAGCGGCCCGCGCCGGGCGCGATGGATCATCGAATGCCACGCGCTGTTGATGAGGATCGTCGCCCTTCTCAGCAGAACCTCGGCCCTCGGGCCGCGATCGCGCGGGAGGACGAGCTGCGTCCCCACCGTCCCCGCGACCTCGCCACGCTCATCGCGCGCCGCCCGGATCACTTGCGATAGTCCCGACACGACGATCTTCGGCGAGTCATACAGGGCGCGGCGGCTCTCTCCGAGGCCGGACGCGTCGCGCGGCAGGATCGGATGAAGAAGGCTCCGTCCCAGATGACGCGTCGGACCTCTTCCCCAGGTGTCCCGGTAACGATCGATTCGCCCCGAAGTGAGCAGGCGCCATCCCTCGCCCCCTTCCCTCACCTGCGCGGCCAAGCGATAGGCCTCGCCGACGGCGGCGCCCGAACGAACCAGAAAGAACTCCCCCATCTTCGGATGACCGGCCGCGACCTCCTCGAGCCGCCGTGCGTGGGGTTCGATCAGAGCCCCCCACGAGCGCTTTCCGAAAAGATGACGCTCGACGCGGCGGACCTCCGTCCCCCTGGCGATCACGCCCACCGGTTCGCGACGAGGCGAACGCTCCGCCACCCAGCCGACCATGGCGATCGCGGCGTCGGGGCAGGGCCTGTCGCCCACGAAGAGGAGGAGTTGCGTGAGGGGCATCTCGCGCTCCATCCACTCCCGCAGCCCCTCCGCGTAGCGGGCTGCGAGGAGCGCGCGCGGGACAAGAAGGGCGCATCTGCCTGCATCGGTCAGTCGATCCGCCGCGGCGCGAACGAAGGGGACGCTGCGGTCGTAAGGCCCGCGTGCCGATTCCGGATACGCCTCGCGCAGACGCCCCCGCTCCGCGGACGCGCGCGCGGTCCGCTTCTCGATCGCGTTGCCGAAGGGAGGATTCCCGCAGATCAGATCGACCCCGAATCGCTCGGCGTCCGCCAGCGAGTCGCCCAGGCGGATCCGCTCGATGAGAAGAGCCGGATCGCGCACCGCGCCCGCGAGCCACAGCGCGAGACGCGTCGCGGCGACGGCCATCGGATCGTTGTCGATGCCGTGAAGCTCTACCGCAGGCCCGAACCGCCGGGCCGCTTCCAGAAGGAAGACGCCGGCGCCGACCGCGGGATCCATGATCGACGAGGGATGCCGGCCGCCATCGGCTGAAACGACTTCGATCAGTCGTCGCGCGACCGCCGGAGGCGTCAGAAAGAGGCCTGCCTGCTTCCGCCCCGGATGGCCGGCGACCCATGCGTCCACCAGGCATTCGAGCCCGTTCCCGGCCGGGCGCTCTGCGCTCCCCCTGGTCTCGGGCGCGCCTCCTCCGCACTCCGGCGCGCCGCCATCACGCTCGGACGCGCCGCCCCCGCGCTCGGGCGCGCCTCCCGCGGGGGAGAGGCCAAGCGCGAGGCCTCCCTCGCCCCGGCCAGAGGGCAGACCGCCATGAAGGAGTTCGGGAACGTGGTCGACGCCGGCGTCCGCGCACAGGCGCGGCGCTTGCGCCTGCAGGCGCCGGAGGTGGAACAGACTGTGGTCGCGGGCGGGAGAAGACATGGCGAGTCGAACCCTGCCTCACTCCCGCCGAAGCCGCAAGCGCGAACCGCCCGGCGCAAACGGGGCCGAGCGGCTGGAGAGCAGTTTGAACGCCCCCGCAGCGCGCCTTGCGGATCCGCTCCGCCCGGTTCCTGGGCACTAGATGGAAACCCGCCGCTTCCCTTCGCCCCGCTGTGTTCGCATTCGCGGCGCGGGGCTTTGGGAAGCGGCGGGTTCCATCGGTCTCGCCCGCTCGCTCTAGAGATGCAATGAGAAGCGTCTAATGCAGCAGAATCAGCTTCTCCACGCTCCTCCCCTGCCTTGTCGAGAGCCTGGCGAAATAGACCCCGCTCCCCGCGGCTTCGCCGGCCTCGGTCCGCCCGTCCCAGACCCGCGTGTGAGGGCCGGCGGGCAAGACTCCATCGAATAGCCCCGCGACCCTGCGCCCCGCGATGTCGAAGATCTCGAGACGGATCGGCGCGTCCGCCGCGCCCGCGGAGAGCTCGAAGGCGATCTCGGTCCGCCGAGAGAATGGATTCGGCCGCGCCCGATCGATCAAGCCGGAAAGAGAGCCGGCATCGTCCCCCACCGCCGCGGGCGTGGGCGGCTCCAGCCATTCCATGATCCGCTGCAGAACGAACCTCGTGTTGTTCGGGTCCGGGTCGCTCTGGCTGATCGCGTTGTAGCTGCTCGGCATGAAGACCGACTTCGCGCCGTCTGGCATCGTGTTGCGGACCGTGGCGTGGGAGCCGTCCGGCGCAAGGAAGACGGTCGACGCGGTAGGCCCCGGAACCGCGCTGTCCCCCTTCCGCCAGGTCGGATACTGGAAGCTGAGCGGCAGGCTGATCCCATCGCCGATCGGATCGCCTGCGACGCCGTTCATCTGCGTGTAGCCGCGATCGAGGACCCAGGAGGCCACCCCGAGATAGTCCGTGATGAAGACATTCGGCGAAGCGTACTGGTTCAGGAAGGCCTGGCTGCTCAGGAAGAGACTGCCGCCGTCGTCCATGAAGGCCGCCATCGCCGCGGTGTCGTTGTCCGTGATGACCGTCCCGGTCCGCCAGCCGGTCTGCCAGACGACGTAGTCGAAGCCGGCCATGTCATCGTAGTCCGGCGAGACCTGCGCATGGCCGTTCGTGATGTCCCAGTGCTCGTACACATAGAGGAGGGCATCCAGGCCGTTCTTGATGGGAGTCTCGTAGTCGAACCCCTCGTCGTCATCCACAAAGAGCACCGCGTAGCTTCCGTTGAAGACCCGCAGATCTTTGCTCTCCGATCGCGTCGTCGCCTGCGAACTCGCCCTGCAGGTTCCCTCCCTCACCTCCCGCGCTGCATCGGTGTGGACGCGGAGCTGGAAGGCGCAGCTCTCGCTCGGATCGAGCGTGATCTGGACCGAGCCAGGATGGGGATAGGGGTCTCCACAGACGAGGAAGTCGCTATCCCAGGCCCCGAACGAGTCTGTGACCTCGAGGGTCACAACGTCGGTCGATGAACCGATGTTCGTCACCGTGCCGTTGAAGATCGCCGTGCCGTTCCCGCCGGGCACCGATCGGACTTGACGCTCGTATGCGACGGTGAAGTCCGGGACCATCGGCAGGAGCTTCCCCTGGATCATCTCCCTGTTCCCGGTGGTGGTCTGGAGGTAGGCCACGACGTGCAGCTTGGCAGGGTCCCAGCCGACGCCGACCGGAATGACCCGCTGGACCGTCCGCTCCGATCCGACCCCCGAGAGAGTGATGGTCTCGTCGTAGATGTAGCGGGTCGTGTGCTGCCAGATGTTCTGACCGCCGTATCCGCAGCACCAGTAGACGTCATCCTCGTAGAGCAGGAGAGTCGCGCGGAGATTGGTCAGCGACACAGGGTCGACG
>VGJL01000151.1 GCA_016867495.1 Candidatus Eisenbacteria bacterium
GGCGAGGCAGAAGGCCAGCAGGACAAGAGTGTCGACGAGGCGCACGGCAAGAACGGATCCCAGGACCGAGCTCACGGGGAAGCGTCCCCTGAGGAAGTACGCCTTCGCGAGGTCCCCCCCCTTGGACGGCGTGAAGATCGACAGGGTCCAGGACGCCAGGACCAGCCCCATCGACTCCCTGAGCGCGATGCGACATCCCATCCCCTCCATCACGCAGCGCCACCTGGCCGCGGAGAGAGGAGGGAAGGCCAGCGTGATCGCGAAACCCGCGACGAGGGGAAGAAACCGGGCCTCGCGGAGGATCTCCCCCACCGCCGCGAAGGAGACATCCCGGAAGATGAAGAAGAAGACGAGGACGGTGACCGCGGCGACCGCCGCGAGGCGAAGCCAGTCGCGGGCCGTGTTGACGGGCCGTCTCGGCGATTCGTCCGCCTGCCGAAGGACAGAGTCACCCGCCTCGTTCACGGCTCCTCCGAGGTCGCGATGCGGACGAGCCCCTTCTTCAGATCGATCTCGCGGACGACATCGATCCTCCCGGTCCTGTTCAGACGCTCGATGTCGGCATCCGACAGGTAGGAGCCGCTGACGCCCAGCTCGAAGCTCTGGAAGTAGCGCGACTGGGGAACGTACCGGACGCTGAAGTCGTCGCCGATCCTGACCCTCTCGAAGCGCGGCCCCCTCCCCCGCTCGATCCGGTCGGTCACGATGACCCTGCCGCTCTCGAAGCGGATCGCGCGCCTGAAGCGCGACGGCGACGCCCCGCTCCGCGTCATGAGGAGCCGCCGGATCCCGCCCTTGATCCGGTAGGCGAGCCACGCGCTCCAGCCCGCCGAGAGGAGGAAGAGGCGGAAGAGGATCATCCTCCAGGGGGTGAACGCCTTCGTGACCATGAAGTGGAGAGATCCCTCGACGACAAACTCGTTCTCGTCCCACCGGATCGCGCGGTTGGGATCGATCCACTGCGAGGTCACGACACGGCCGTCAGCCCTCTCGGCGAGGATGCCGCAGTCGCTCGCGAGGACTTTCGGGGCTTCCCCCACGCCGCAGACCTTGAGCACGCCTCCCTTGGCGAGGTTGACCGCGATGTAGGCCTCCGGAGTCCTGCGGATCTGCATCCGCGCGCGCGGCCAGCTCCTCGTGAACGGAGGACCGTCGCAGGGAAGCGGGGGAAGCGGATCGGGTCGCGGCCTCCAGTCGATCCAGGACTGCAGCAGCTCCGGGATCCTGTAGAGGAAGTAGCGATCCTCCTGGATTTCCGGGGGCACGAGGCGGCCGCGCCGGAGGGCGGACAGCATCCGCTCCGCCACGGCGCCCGCCATCGGAACCCGGGGCGCGGCAAGCTCGAAGCCGTGGGGGTAGAAGTGGAGCGTCTGCCGGCTGCCCAGCGATCCGCCGAAGTGTCCGTCCGGAAAGACGAAGTGGGAGCAGAAGTCGATCGCGCGACGGATCACGCCATCGATCCGCTCATCGGCGTAGATCTTCCGCAGCTTCCCGAGAAACGAGATCGTGGCCGAGAGGTAGCCCGGATCGGCGCCGTCGTACTCGAGACACCATCCCTCCTCGTCGCAGTGGCGGAGGAAGTCGTCGAGGCGCTCGTGGAATCCCGCGAGGAGTCTCCGGTCGCCCAAGAGCGCGTAGGCCTCGTAGATCGGGAGGATGGCCATCGCGTGATGGTTCGCGAGCACCCCGGGCTCGTCGTATCGCGCGAGAAAGCGGGCCGCCCGGTAGACGCTCTCGCGGAGTCGATCTGCCAGACCGGGCGGCAGGTGCCCATCTAGAAGCCGCAGGGAATCGCAGATCGCGTAGACCAGGAATCCCGTCGGGCCGGCCCATCCCCGCTCGTTCGGATAGAACTCATCGAACGATCCGTCCGAGTGCTGGATGCGGGTCCAGAACTCCATCCCGGCCAGAGCCCAGAAGAGGATCTTCGGGCTTCCGAGATACGGGTTGTCGGGAAAGGGCGTCGTGTAGGCGAGCGCGAGGGAGTGCGCGCCGAACTGCGCGATCGCCGAGGGGAAGTCGACGCTCCGGCAGAGCCAGTACTCGCGGTGAAAGCATCCGTAGGTCGGCGAGAACTCGTTGCGGTCTTGAAGGGAGAGCAGGCGCGGGATCTGCGCGAGCGCCCGATCTGCGTACGCCCTGCGCAACTCCTCCCCCCGGGGAGGGGCCGCTCCATCGGGGCGGGCGCCTTCGAAGAGCGGGGAATCGACGTTCCCAGAGTCCATGACCTGACATGTTAGAGCGCCGGGGCGAGCGATGTAAGCTCCGAAAGAGCTGCCTAACGCGTTGTGAAATAGTCTGCTACATCGCAAGGTCAACCGCGGCAGGAAGGCCTCAAGACGCCTTGCCCTCGTGAATATCATAACAAATGCGAAAATAGTGAATAAAAAAGAGTGACGTCCCTCTCAGAATGACCGATGATCACCCCGTGGTCGAGATTTGGGGAAGCAAACCAACGCATAGGACTCCTCCCAGTCGAGATCGTTTCTGAGCGAGCAGCAGGGCCGAGTTGATAGATGGTCCGAGCAGTGACATAGATGAAGGTGAGGCTAGACCTCACCCTTGCCCGCACCTACTTTTGCGGCCAAAGGTGGTGCGGGCATTTCCTTGCCCTCCCCGCGCACTCGCGCGGATCCGCTCGAACGGTCTAGACTCCCCCCGGGCCAAGGAAGGGAGGGTCTTCTGGAGCGCAACCAGCCAAGGGGCGGCCCCAGGCTCCGCGAATCCCCATCGATCGAGCGGGCCGCCTGGATCCTGATTGGGATCCTCCTGCTCCTCCTTCTCTACCGAACCTGGCAGGGCCCCGACATCTTCTTCCATCTCCACATGGGCCGGCAGATTCTCAAGACCGGATCTCTCAGTCCTCCCGATCTGGTCCTCGCCCCGCCGACCGGATACGTGAACATCTACTGGCTCTTCCAGGTGATGGTCGAGATCTCGTACCGGATCGGCGAGGTCTTCGGCGTCAGCCTCCTCATGGTGGCCGCCTGGGTCGCGATCGTGGCGCTCTGGGCGCGCGCCGCTTCCCTCCTTCGCTCCGGCGGCGTTGGAATGATCCTCGCCATCGGCGGCATCCTCATACTCCAGAATCGATTCGACCCCCGCCCCGAGGTCTTCTCTTACCTCCTCCTGATCCTCATGGTCGACCGGCTGGATCGATGGGCCCGGGACGGCGTCGAGCTGACCTGGCGCCGAATCGCCTCGGTCGGCCTGCTCCAGCTCCTCTGGACGAACACGCACGGCTTCTTCGCCCTCGGCCCCGCGCTGGTCGGGATCATGGCCGTCTCATCGATGGTCCAGGGTCGCGGCAGATCCTCCGGCTGGCTCAAGCTCCTCGCGACCGTCTCCGTGGCGAGCTTTCTCTCTCCGCACGGAGTCGATGGCTGGAGATTTGTCCTCGACCTCTGGAGATTCCAGGGGTCGATGGGCTGGGCGATCCGGGAAACGCGCCCCCCGACCGGCGACTTCCTGAGGATCTGGACCGTGCAGGTCTTCTGGGCCTGCTGGGCCGCGGTCCTCCTGGCATCGGTCGCCAACGCCTTTCGCGGCGAGAGACGAATCCATCTCTTCGCCTTCGCGGCCGCGGGCCTCTACCTGAGCGCCTCGAGCGTCCGCAACGGTCCGTTGCTTCTTCTTCTCGGCGCTCCGGCGATGCGCTCCTTCCTCGAGCGGGCGTTGCTCGAGAAGAAACCGGGGGGCAAGCGGCGCGCTCGCCTCTCTTCAAGAGTGCGCGCGGTCGCCGCCCCCGCCGCAGGTCTCATCGCCTGCGCGATATCCGTCTGGATCCTATCGGGGACCTACCACGGGACTATCGAGGCGCGCACGCAGCTCGGCCTCTCGCTCACGCCCTACACCTACCCGACGAAGCTCGCGGACTGGCTCGTTCCCGCTCGCTTCGCAGGCAGGATCTTCGCCAATCCCGCGGACGCATCCTACCTGCAGCTGCGACTTCCGGGGGCCAGGATCTACATGGATCAGCGCTTCATGCGCGCGGCCGAGACGCAGACCTTCCTCACCGCTCTCGCAGACCCCTCCGCCTTTCGGCGTCTCCATGCCCAGTACCGGTTCGACGCCGCGGTTCTCCTCCTCGGGCACAGCAACGACCTGATCGCCTCCCTCGAGTCTGACCCGGAGTGGACGCTCGCCTACGGCGATCTGCATCGAGTCCTTCTGCTCAATGCGCGGTCGGATCAGGCCGCGAGGCTGGAACGCCGGCCGGTCCGCTACTACGACGGCGAGGACCTGTCGCTGCCGCCGAACGGATGGCCCGCGATCCAGTGGGTCATCCTGAGGATCGGGGAGAAGAACCGGGCGGAGCTGGGCGAGGCCCTCCGGCAGTTCGGGGGCGCGAAGGCGATCCCCTCTCCGCTGATCGGCTATGCCCTGCAGTATGCGCTGCAGGTGCGGGATCCCGCCCTGGCCAGGGAAGCGCGTCAGTTACATCCGAAGATGATCGTCCTCGACCGGCGCGACAGGGGCGACGTCGAAGCGCTCATGCGGCAAGCGGCCCGGCTGGCCAGCGCGCCCCCATAAGCAGCCGCACATAGGCAGCGACGCGTTGACCCTCCGCGCTTCCATCGAATAGGATCGGCCATGCCCCTCGGCCCGACGCGGCGGTTGCCGGGAGCCGCTGGAACTTGGGACGGGCGGACGGGAGGTGGACCATGCATCGGCACCGACGGGGCCGCGGGTTGCCGCTTGTCGCGGCGCTCGCTCTCCTTCCCTTACTCCTCCTGCAAGCCTCGGCCGCCTTGGCGGAGAACGCGGCGGAAGATCCTCCCGCTCCCAGGCCCCCGCTCGATCTCAAAGCGGTCGACACGCCCAACGACCGGGGCGAGAGCGTCGATCTCGAGTGGCGCCCGAGTCCGGATGAAGCCGATCCCGCAGCGGGCGCGCTTCTCTATCTGATCGAGCGCGCGCAGGCGCAGGCCGGCCCCTTCGAGCGGATCGCCGATGCCCCGGCCGGCACGACCGCCTACACCGACAACAGCGTCCGCGACGAGGAGACCTACTACTACCGCGTCTCGACCACGGGGACGGGCGGCGGGACATCGGCCCCGAGCGCGGTCGCCGGCCCCGTCCGCTCGACAGGGCAGTGGTTCGATCTCCGCAAGCTGGCCACGCTCATCCTGACCTTCCTCTTCTGTCTCACGGTGATGGTCCTGATCCGGGCCGCCCGGCGGGGGAAGACCTTCTATGTGCGGCCGATTCCCGGTCTCTCGGCCGTCGACGAGGCGATCGGCCGCGCGACCGAGATGGGCAAGCCGATCCTCTTCATACCGGGGATCTCCGTAGCGAGCGAGGTGGCGACCCTCGCCGCCTTCACACTCCTCGGGCGGGTCGCCAAGAAGACCGCCGAGTACCAGACTCCGGTCCTCGTCCCCTGCGCGGATCCGATCGTGATGACGATCGCCCAGGAGATCGTGAAGTCCTCTTACCTGGACGCCGGACGCCCCGAGCTCTACCGGCAGGAGGATGTCTACTTCGTCACGCAGGATCAGTTCAGCTACACGGCGGCGGTCAACGGAGTGATGTTGCGCGAGCGGCCGGCGACGAACTTCTACATCGGGAAGTTCTACGCCGAGAGCCTTGTCCTTGCCGAGACCGGGAATGTGGCGGGATCGATCCAGATCGCGGGGACCGATGAGATCACCCAGATCCCCTTCTTCGTCGCGGCCTGCGACTACACCCTGATCGGCGAGGAGCTCTACGCCTCGAGCGCCTACCTCTCGCAGGAGCCGCCCCTCCTGGGAACCTTGAAGGCCCAGGACTTCGGCAAGGCGGTCGGCGCCATCCTGATCGTCCTGGGCGTGATCATGGCGGCGTTCGGCCAGACCTGGTTCGTCGACTTCTTCAGAGTGCAGTAGGAGGCGATCGATGCAACGCGAGCTGCCCAGACTCATCACCCTTGTCACCGGGATGTTCATGGCGATCCAGTACTTCATTCCCCACAAGCACTCCGAGCAGTTCTACCAGACGTCGCTGGACTGGCTCATCATAGTCGGGATCTTCTCGATCGTCCTCGGGATCGCGAGCCTCGTGAACCTCCACGTCAACAAGATCCAGAGGCGGGACGCGGGGACGAAGTACAGCTACATCCTGCTGGCGGGCCTTCTCTACATGATCCTCTCCGCGATCCTGACCGGGACCGACCAGCAGAGCTTCA
>VGJL01000152.1 GCA_016867495.1 Candidatus Eisenbacteria bacterium
CGACGGGCGACTCCCGATGGATCCCGCGGGGCAGGGGCCGGCCGGGGGAATCGGCGGGGACGCCGCGCCGGGCCGGGTCTTCGCTCACTCCCACTCCATCCCTCCCTTTCGCCATTCGTAAGCGAGACCGAGCACGAGGATCAGGAAGAAGACCCCCATGGCGAGATCGCCGGCCAACCCCAGGTTCCCGCGGGCGACGGCCCACGGGAAGAGGAAGACCGCCTCCACGTCGAAGAGAAGGAAGAGCACCGCGATGAGATAGAACTTCACGGAGAATCGCCCCCGCGGGAGAGACCGCTGCAGGACGCCCGACTCATAGGGCGTCAGCTTGCCCGCCGACGGGTTCCTGGGCCCGAGCCGCGAGCTGAGCAGCGCGAAGGCGATCGGTATGGAGAGGGCGAGCACGAGCGCGACCGCTACGGGGGCATAGGGACTGCTCATCTCACCTCACTGCTCTTGCGTCCGGACTTCCCGATCCTGGACTCCTCGATCTCCACCGCCACGGGCGCTCCGATCGGCCTTCCCGCCCCTGACGCGACCCGCGCAATCGAGGGGCGGTTTCGTTTGGCGCCCACGCGACCCGTGAGGCTAACATAGGACCGGCCGGCGCACAACGCGCCGCGCGATGCGCCGCGCGATGCGCGCGCCGCGGCGATCGATGATGCGGAAGGAGACGGGCGACACCAAACGGATGAACAAGATCGCGCCCCCTCCGCTCTTCCGCCGTCTTCTCTCCCCTTGCGCTCCAAGGCTCGCCGACCCGCGCCAGAGGGAGGCATTCCGCGAGCATCTCCTCTCGAGCGCATGGGGCGGAGTTTCGAACGGCGTCATCATTCTGACCGACGTCATCCTCGCCAAGGCCCTCGGCGCGCCCGGCTGGCAGATCACCCTCTTCGCGACCCTCGGACCGGCGGCGAATCTGTTCTCGTTCTACTGGGCCGGGGCGGTGCAGGGGCGCAGGAAGGCCGGCGCGTTTCTCCTCGCCGCCCTCATGGGGAGACTCCCGCTCGCCGCCCTCGTTCTCTGGACCGCCTCCCCCGCTCTCATCCTGTTGAGCTTCCTCCACAGCGTCGCGACCGCGCTTCTCATCACGGCCGCCAACGCCCTCTACCAGACACGCTACCCGGAGGAGAGCCGCCCCCTCTGCTTCGGCATCGCCACCTCCGTCGGCACCGCGGCGGCGATCGCGACCACCCTGGGAAGCGGACTCATACTGCAGACGAGGGAGCAGAGCTATCCCTGGCTCTTCGCGCTCGCGGGACTGGCCGGGTTCGTGTCCGCCTACCACCTCTACAGAATGGAGGCTGACCGGAACGAGAGGCGGGACATGCTCGGCTGGCTCAGGATCGGCTGGGCGGCCCTGCGACGGACGCTTTCTCCCGAGTCGCCGGCCCGAGAGTCCCGGCCGACGCTGATGGAGAGCCTGAGGCTCGCCTCGCGGACATTCCGGGAGAATCCGGAGTTCGTCCGCTTCGAGCGCAACTTCATGCTCTACGGATTCGCGTTTCTGAGCCTGATCCCCGTCCTGCCGATCTACATCGTCCGCGAGCTCTCGATGGACTACAACCAGCTCTCGGCGTCGAAAGGCCTCTGGTCTCAGATCGGCCTCGTGGCCCTGAGCCCCATCCTCGGGATCTGGCTCGGCAAGCTGCGACCGATCCGCTTCACCGGGCGCATCTTCCTGCTGCTCGCTCTCTATCCGCTCTGCCTCTGGATCTCCACGATTCCTCTGATCCACGGGCGCGTCGACTGGGTCTACGCCGGCCTCCTCTTCTATAGCGTGGCGATGGCGGGCGTGAATCTCTCGTGGACCCTCGGCTCGATGCACTTCGCGGGGGAGGAGGAGGCGAGCATGTTCCAGGGGATGCATGTCGCCCTCACGGGCGTGCGCGGCCTGCTCGCCCCCACGCTTGGATATGGAATCCAGCGAGTCTTCGGTTCAGCGGCCGCATTCCTCTTCTCGACGGCGCTCTTCGCTCTGGCCGGCCTCTTGATGCTCAAGCAGGACAGGGATCTCAGGAACGGCCGAGCGTCGGGAACCTGAGCCCGGCACTTCGAAGATGAGACGGCTCTAGCCCCCCATCAGCCGGAGGAGCAAGTCCTCCGTCTCTTGCAGCATCCTCTCGAGGCGGAACTGCTCCTGGATGAGGCGCTGCGACTCGCGGCCGTAGACGAGGCGCCGGGCCGGATCGCCCAGGATCCGGCCGATCGCGCGCGCGAGCCCCTCCTCGTCCCCCGCCGGAACGAGCTCGCCGTTCTTGCCGCTCTCGACGATCTCCGAGAGGGCGCCGACGTCTGTCGCGACGACAGGCAGCGCGGCGTCCATGGCCTCCATGAGAGAGAGCGGGAGAGTCTCGACCCTCGGGTGGGAACAGAGGACGGCGAGGTCGGCGATGGGCCAGAGGCGGCGGCCATTGGGCTGCCCCCCAAGGAAGCGCACCGTCCCTCCGAGATCGAGCCTGGCCGCTTCGTCCTCCAGCGACCGGCGCCGGGGCCCATCGCCGATCACCAGGACGACGAGATCCGGGATGTCGCGCCGGACGCGGGCGGCCGCCCGCAACAGAAGCTCGTGATTCTTCTCGGGCCTCAGGACGGCGAGAATCGCGACGACGCGCGCGCCAGCGGGGACGCCGAACTCCTCCCGCAGCGCCCTTCTGCGTCCCTCGAGAACGGCGGCTTCCGCCCCCTCGGCGGGTATCGCGTTTCGGATCACGCAGATCTTCCCGGGAGGGATCCCCTCCGCGCGGATCAGATAGCCGCGCTGCGCCTCCGCGATCGCGATCACCCGATCCAGCAAGGGCATGAAGAAGCGGATCGACCGCGGAACGCTCGGAAGCCCGCCCCATCGGCCGGTCGTGTGAACCGGCATCACACGCACGCGGACGGAAGTCCCGAGAGACGCGAGCGCCGAGTGGAAGATCGCATGCGGGTGGTCGAGCATGTAGAGGATCCGGAAGCGCTCCGACGCGATCCAGCGCTGGAGCCTCGGGATGAGCAGCGGATCGAGCTTCCCCCGGCCGGTCAAGGCGGACCTCACCGGAACTCCGGCGGCGGCGATCTCTTCCCCGATCGCGCCGGGCTCGCGGAGCGTGGCGACCGAGACGTCGAAGCGGCGGCGGTCGAGCCCCAGGGCCAGGTGCTGGAGGATCCTCTCCGCTCCTCCGACCGCCAGGGTGGTCGCGACAAAGAGGGTGCGCACCGGCTTCATGAGAGCCCCTCGCGATCCTCCAGGCCAGCCGCAACCGGCGGGAGAGCCGACTCCCGCTCGCCGATCATCCTGCGCGGGCTACTTCCAGATCAACGAGACGACGTAGATGATCGCGGACGGGATGCCGATGAGCATCACGATATCGAGGATGACCCGACTCGCGGAGCGACCGGCCTGCGGCTGCGATGGCGGTGTTGAAGACATCGTATGACTCTCCTCAAGGTCCCCTACCTGGCCGACCCAATGCACTCACGGATGGTAGCGGGGCGGCGCGCCCAAGGGAACCCTCATGATCGATTCTCATGATCGATTCCCATGATCGATCCTCAAGATCGATCCGGGCCGGCCCCTGAGGCCCGGGCCGCCATCCCGATCTTCCCGGCCGCCCGCGGAGAGACCCAGTAGATGGCGAGGAGGGCCGCGACGCCGAAGGCGACCGCGCACAGCGCGTAGGGGGCCGTGAGCCCCGTCTGGCGCGCCAGCCATCCTCCGGCGAGCGGTAGGACGAAGGCGCCGCTGCCCAGGAGCGCCTCATGGATCCCGGTGGACCGGCCCCTCCCCGCGCGCTCGTGCAGGCTATGGAAGAGGCTCGCGCTGTAGGCGACGCCAAGGGCGAGCCCTATCCCCGGGGCGCAGAGGAGGATCGTGACCTCGTTCGAGGCCCAGACCAGCCCGGCGGCGGAGAGCAGTCCGATGAGAAGCGACCCCACGAGCCAGAATGGGCGGTACTCCCAGCCCCGTCTCATGCCGAGTCCAGCGAAGACGAGCGTCTGCGCGAGTCCGGTGGCCGCAAGGAAGTTCCCGAGATCCCCCTCCCGCAGCCCGAGGGAGAGGATTCTCTTCGGGAACTGGTAGTTCAGCGTCGCTCCCACGCCGAAAGCGACGAGATTGGCGAGCCACGCGGCGAGGCGGTAGCGCCTTCGCATCGATTCTGTATGGATTTCTGCGTTCGGCTCCGCGGGCGGGCAGAACGCTTCCCGCAGGTCGGCGCGCGGCATCTCTCGCGGAACGGCGACGAAGACCAGCGCCTCGAGCCCCGCCGCCAGAAGGAGAGGAACCGCCGTTCCGTAGGCCTGCGCCATGTGCCCGGCGGTCCAGAAGCCGAGCATCTTGCCCGACGACCAGCAGACGTTGAACCAACCGGCGCGCCTCACGAGCCCGGCCGAGCCTCCGCGATCGCCGAGCTCCGCCTGGATCGTGGGCCAGAAGAGGCCGCCTCCGATGCCCACGATCGGGAGCGCCAGGAAGAGCCATGGTATCGACGGGGCGAGCCGAAGCAGCACGGCGCCGAGGGCCATCAGGACGGTCCCGGCGCGGGCCATGCGCATCCGACCCCCGCGGTCGGAGATCCGCCCGAAGTTGAGGGCCGAGACGATGTAGACCGTCGACGAGAGGGCCGGGAGCAGACCCAGGATCATCGGGCCGCCCCCGAGCGCGATCGCCTTCAGCGGCACCGATGTGAAGACGAGATAGAATGCCCAGTCCGCCACGAACGCCGCCGCGCCGAAGCGGAAGAGTTCTCCCCGACCGATCGGGTTCACTCGAGCGACTGGAGCTTGGCGCGCGCCTGAGCCGCCTCCTCGGTGTTGGGGAAGCGTCCGACCAGATCGCGCAGCGCCTTGCGGGCCTGAGCGCGGTCCTCCAGCTGGAGATGGCTATAGGCGATCTTGAGGAGCGCCGCGGGGATCTTGTCGCCGCGAGGGTGGTCCTGCTCCACTTTGCCGAACTCCTCGATCGCCCTACGAAAGTCGCGCTGGGCGTAGTAGCACTCGCCGATCCAGTACTGCGCGTTGTCTCCAAGGTCGGAGTTCGGGCTCTTTTTCAGGTAGTCCTGGAATCCAACGAGCGCGAGGGTGTAGTTCCCGCGGTTCAGGTCCAGGTAGGCCTCGTCGTAGATCCCTTTCGTCTGGGCCGGCGTGAGCGGCGGCGCTCCGCCGGCCGTGTCTGCGACCGCCCCCGAGACCCCCAGCGGAAGCGCGGGCTGCGTTCCCACCGCCGGCGCGGGAGCGAATAGGCTGCGCCGCTCGAGGGAGTCACCCACGCGATTCCCCACCGACTCGATCCCCTCGTTCAGCTCCCTCAGGCGAGTCTGCGTGTCGGCGCGCAGCGTGCGCAGCAACTCCTCCTGGCGGGCCAGCGCCTCCTGGAGTTTGCGCACCTCCTCGTTCAGAAGGGCCTGCTGCTCAGTGAGAGAGCGGACCCTCTGCTCGGTGTTGTCGACCGCGATCGGCGAACGCAGGAGCTTGGCGCCGTAGCAGCCTCCCGCCAGCAGGAGCACCAGCGGGAGAACCAACCTCCACCTTGCCGTCCCCATCTCAAGACCTCCCGCGCGACGCGCGGCCGACCGGGATTCGCCGTTCCGGTCCGGGGCGTCTTCCTTACTTCTGGATCACGAAGTGGACGCGCCGGTTCTGCGACCAGGCGGCTTCGTCATGGCCGTGATCGAACGGCCTCTCTTCTCCGTAGCTGATCGTCCTCAAACGGCTGGCGTCCACGCCGAACTCGATCAGGAAGTTCTTCACGCTCTGCGCGCGTCGATCTCCCAGGGCCAGGTTGTACTCGACCGTTCCCCTCTCGTCGCAATGCCCCTCCAGGAGGAGTCGCAGATCGGCTTTCTGCATGAGAAGCTGCGCGTTCCCCTGCAGCGCAAGACGCGCATCCTCGCGGAGGTTGTACCTGTCATAGTCGAAGAAGACATCCGTCAGGACAACCTCCGTAACGGCCGGTTCCGCCGGCTTGGACGGCTCCGCCGGCGCCTGCTGCTGCGTCACGGGCGGCTGCTTGACCACATCGGTCGTGGGCCGGGGCTTCTTCGCGCAACCCGCCGCAAGGGCGAGCGACGCGACGAGCGCGACGGTCAGGAACCGGGCGAGCGGATTGGCTGAGCGGCTCACGAAGTCCTCCTTTTCTTCGTACTGTGACCTACGGTCTCCCCAGTCCGCGGACGGACTGCAG
>VGJL01000153.1 GCA_016867495.1 Candidatus Eisenbacteria bacterium
GCGGGCCGCCGGCAGGTTGCCAAGCTCGAGAGCGGCCTTGCCGGCCACCAGGAGGCATCGAACGCGCTCGATCGGGGGAATGCCTGGCGGCGCCGCATCTAGAGCGGCCCTCGCCGCGATGCGGGCCTCATCGGTCCTGCCGAGCCTCTCCAGACAGAGCGCCTGACGCCTATCCAGGAGGAAGCTCTCCTCAGGCGAGAGGGCAGGCCGCGCGCTCCTCGCTTCCAGGATTCGCTCGAGCGCTTGCCCGTGCGCGCCGAGATCGATGTCGAGGTCGATCAGCGTGAGCGCTTGATCGATCCCCGACGCCCCGGCCTGTGTCGAGGGTATGCGCGGAGCTACGCCCCGCTTTTCGTCACTCGATTCCATCCCCTACCTATTCGCGCAGGAGGCGCCTAGCGCGCCATCCCTGTCCAGAACAGGAGAGCCCTGATCCTGACCGCCTCCCGAACGCCCCTGATCGAGATCGATCCGGCGCCCTGCCCGTCAAAGATCTCGGATGTGGGGGGACCGGTCGGCGCGATCCGGTAGACGACTACCTCGTCAGGATCCCCGCCTTCGCCTCCTGACCCGCCACCACCGTCCCTGGGAGGATCGACGGCAAGCCAGTCGGATCCACCTCCAGGCGAACCCTGCTGGGCAGGAAGCTCGACCGCTTGGGACTCGGGAACGCCGAGGCCGATCAGGAGCACGATCAGGGCCGCGACATTCAGATACCAGACAAGCCCTCGAGGAGCCATGGCACACCTCGGTTTGTGAACCACCCCGGCCAGGGCAAACATGATGCCCCGATCCAACCTAAAACTATACCCGCCAAAGAGGTCTGTCAACGCAACTTTGGCCCGCCGCGCGGGGGCCATCCGTGCTAGAATCGAAGTTGACCAATCCACGCGCCGGTGGCATTTGGCTCGCCGTCTCATGGGCTATCTATAACTGATTCTGATGGAACCAGTTAGCCTATGGGTCGGCATCGACAGCGTGGAGTCCGGCTTGAAGAGAATCCCCGTCGGCTATCTCGAGCTCCTCCGGGACCTCCTTCCCCGGCGCATCATGGGCCAGGAGATGATGAACGCGGCCTCCCGCGCCATCTCCGGCGGATCGCCGGTCGAGATTCGCGAGACCGCGCGGCAGATCCTCCGCTCCCTGCTGGCCGAGGGACGTCTGCAGATCGTCGCAAGGACCGCTGTGGAGGGAGGCGAACGGATTCGAATCCTCGAGCCGCAGAGCGGCCTCAGGATCTCGGTCGTTCTCGACGCGCCGGCCGACGGCGGTGGCCTCGATGTCATCCCGCTTCCGGTCGAGACCGGACCGGCCGCGACGCTGAAGGCTTCCGTCGTGCGGCAGCTCCTCACGGACCACGGGATGCTCGTTCTGAGCGATCGCGTCGCCTCTCCCCGGGACATCATCCTGCGACTCGAGCCGATTCTGGGGGAGATGATCGAGACGGAGAGCGTGACCTTCGCCCCCATCGAGCATCCCGCGGGCCAGATCTGGGGAGAAGGACGGCCATCCGCGCTGGTTCTGTCGGCGACCCGCCTGCGGGATCTCGCGCGGCTGCGCGATCACGTGATCTCTGTGAGCGATTTCGCCGCCCTCGATCCGATCTTCAGAGCCTCCAGGAAGGCGGGAAGCGCTATCTATCTGGGAATCGGCGACGACATCGCCGGGTGGCGCTCCGTCGTCCAGGCCTACGACCCCCGGCCGCGCCACTTCACGCCCGACCGGATCGCCCTCGCCGCTCTGCTGTGCCAGCACTCGCAGACGCTGCTGGCGAGCGCCGTGCGCCTGCAGTCCCTCATCTTTCTCGACTACCTGACCGGCCTCTACAACCGGCCCTACTTCGAGGATCAGATCGACAAGCAGGTCTCGATCGCCCGCCGCCGCAGACAGAGCCTCGCGCTCTGCATCGTGGACATCGACGACTTCAAGAACTTCAACACTCTCTACGGATACCAGGGCGGCGACCGGGCGCTGGTGACGGTCGGATGCATCCTGCGCGCGATGCTGCGCACGAGCGACACCCTGGCCCGCTACGGCGGCGAGGAGTTCGCCGCGCTCCTCGTCCCTCCCGTGAGCGGCGAAACGGCTCTGGCGATCGCACAGAGGCTCCGCGCCGCGGTGGAGGAGGAGCCCTTCCAGGTGCAGGACCTGAAGGGCGCGGCCGTGTCGGAGCGGATCACCGTCTCGATCGGCGTCGCGCTCTTCCCCGACCACGGAGAGAACGCCCAGGCCCTCTGGGCGGTGGCAAACCAGATGCTCCTCGAAGCCAAGCGCGACGGGAAAAACAGGGTCCGCTTCGCCGGGGGTCCCGGCTAGGTCGCCTCCCGAACCGTCCAGACCCACTCGTTCCCGTCGGATCGATCGAGCACGACCGTCTGCCCCGACCTGACCTCGCCGGCGAGGAGCTTGCGCGCGAGCGGATTCTGGACCTCCCGCTGGATGGTCCTCTTGAGTGGCCGCGCGCCGAAGTCGGGATCGAACCCCATCTCGCCCAGCGCTTTCTTCGCCCTATCCGTCGCCTCGAGCCGAACCGATCGGGCCTCGAGCATCCGCCGCAGGAACGCGAGCTGCAGATCGACGATCTTCGCGATCTCCTCCTCGCCCAGGGCGCGGAAGATGACGATCTCATCGATCCGGTTCAGAAGCTCGGGACGGAAGTGCTGGCGGAGCATCATCCAGATCTCCTGCCTCAGGAACTCGGGATCCGCCCCGCGCGCCTTCTGGATTCGCTCCGTTCCCAGGTTCGAGGTGAAGATGACGATCGTGTTGGCGAAGTTCACGGTCCGCCCCTGGCTGTCGGTCAATCTCCCGTCGTCGAGAATCTGGAGGAAGATGTGGAAGACGTCCTGGTGGGCCTTCTCGACCTCGTCGAAGAGGAGGACGGCATAGGGGCGGCGGCGAATCGCCTCCGTCAGGGTCCCCCCTTCCTCGTATCCCACATAGCCGGGAGGCGCGCCGATCAGCCTGGCGACCGCATGACGCTCGCCGTACTCCGACATGTCGATGCGCACGAGGGCCCCCTCGTCATCGAAGAGGAACTCGGCGAGCGCCTTGGCCAGCTCGGTCTTCCCGACACCGGTGGGACCCAGGAAGAGGAAGGACCCGATCGGCCGATTGGGGGCGGAGAGCCCCGCCCTTCCCCGCCGGACGGCGTCGGAGACGATCCGCAGCGCCTCCTCCTGCCCAACGACGCGCTCCCTCAGCCGCTCCTCCATGCGCAGCAGCTTCTCGACCTCGCCCTGGAGCATCTTGGTCACCGGGACTCCGGTCCAGCGGGAGACGATCTCAGCGATCTCCTCCGGACCGACTTCCTCCTTGAGGATCGGCTGGGCCCCTCGGGCCTCCGCCAGCTTCGCCTCGACCCCCTTCAGCTCCTTGTGGAGCGCGTGCGCGTCGCCGTAGCGGATCTGGGCGACGCGCTCGAGGTTCCCTTCCCGCTCCGCCTTCTCCTCCTCCGTCTTGAGCGCGTCGAGTCGCGCCCGGATCGCATGCGTCTTCTGGACGATCTCCTTCTCCCTCTGCCACCGCCCCTTCCACTGGGACAGATCGGCGCGGAGCGACTCGAGCTCCGACTCGACGCCCTGCAGGCGATCGCGGCTCTGTCGGTCCTCCTCTCTTCGCAGACCCTCGCGCTCGACCTCGCGGGTGCGGATCTTCCGCTCCAGCTCGTCGATCTCCGCCGGCATCGAGTCGAGTTCGATCCGCAGCCCCGCGGCCGCCTCGTCAACCAGGTCGATCGCCTTGTCGGGCAGGAAGCGGTCGCTCACGTATCGATCGGCGAGCGTCGCGGCAGTGATGAGGGCCGCGTCCTGGATCCTGACGCCGTGATGAACCTCGTAACGCTCCTTCAGACCGCGCAGGATCGCGATCGTGTCCTCCACGGAGGGCTCCCCCACAAGGACCGGCTGGAAGCGGCGCTCGAGGGCGGCGTCCTTCTCGATCCTCTTGCGGTACTCATCGAGCGTCGTGGCGCCGACGCACCTGAGATCCCCGCGGGCGAGGGCCGGCTTGAGCAGGTTCGAGGCATCGATCGCCCCCTCCGCGGCGCCGGCCCCGACGAGGGTGTGCAGCTCGTCGATGAAGAGGATCACATCTCCTTCCGACTCCTTCACCTCCCGAAGCATGGCCTTCAGCCGCTCCTCGAACTCCCCTCGGAACTTCGTCCCGGCGACGAGGGCGCCCAGGTCGAGGGAGAGCACGCGCTTCTCCTTGAGCCCCTCGGGGACGTCTCCGGCCACGATCCGCCGGGCGAGGCCCTCGACGATCGCGGTCTTTCCCACGCCGGGATCGCCGATCAGGACCGGGTTGTTCTTCCGCCTGCGGGAGAGGACCTGGAGGATCCGGCGGATCTCCATGTCGCGGCCGACGACCGGGTCGAGCTCGCCCTTGCGAGCCGCTTCGGTCAGATCGCGGCAGTAGCGGGCGAGCGCCTCGTACTTCTCTTCCGGATTCTGGTCGCTCACGCGGGCTCCTCCGCGGATCTCCGCGAGCGCGCGCAGGAGCAGCTCTCCCGTGAGGCCGGCTCGTTTGCAGGCGCGCGAGGCGTCCGTGGCGGAACCGACGACGGCGAGCAACAGGTGCTCGGTCGAGACATAGTCGTCCTTCATCCGCTCCCGCTCGTCGTCGGCCGCATCGAGGATCTTGCGCAGGTCGGGATCGAGATGGAGATCGCCGGCGCCCTGGACCCTCGGCTGCCGCGAGAGCGATTCCTCCAGATCGCGGACCAGGCCGCCGCGGTCTGCGCCCGCCTTGTCGATCAGGCGGGAAGCGATCCCATCGGCATCCTCGAGAAAGGCGAGCAGGAGATGCTCGACGGTCAGGCGCTGATGGTCGCGCCCCCGCGCGAGCCGCTCAGCGGCCTCGATCGACTCCGCCGCCTTGACGGTGAGCTTGTCAGGCTTGAATGTGCCCATGGCCTCCTCGAATAGCGTGAACCGGCCGCTCGGCGCCGTGCGCCGCGGACGAGTCTAGCGGACCCGGGCGAGCTTCTCGATCCGCGTCAGAGCGCCCTGGGGCCCGCGCGCGGTCAGCTTGTAGAAGTAGAGCCCGTTGGCGACCGGATCGCCGTCCTCGTCCCGCCCATCCCACAGGATCGGCTGGTCGTTGAGGCTCTGGGGCGACGGGAGATCCCGAAGCGTGCGGATCAGCCTCCCGCTGCTCGTGTAGATCCGGATCGCCACCTCGCCGGCCGGTGCCCCGAGGCTGTAGAAGAACCAGGTCTCCTCGGCGAACGGATTCGGGACGTTGAAGAGGGCGTCGAGGGCGAAGGAGGCCTCGGTCTCGATCGCGATCGGCGGCGAGGGAACGGTGACGCTCCCCCCGTCCGACTGCGCGATCCGCACCGACAGCGTCCGGCTCGTTCCGCCGCGGATGGGATCGACGATCGTCAGGACCCAGACGCGGGACCGATCCCCGGCGAGACCCGATCCCTCCGCCCGCGAGTGGATCCGCGAGTCATCCAGGAGAACCTCGAGATCCTCCGCGGTCACGAACCGCGGAAGCGAAACGACCGCCCGGACCGAGTCCTCGCTCAGAACGCGCCCTCCTGTCGCGAGCGGACTCCAGTCCCGTCCGGGCCTCTTGGTCTGGAAGTCCGCCGTCACGCGGACCGGGAAGGCGGCCGTCGCTCTCTGCCCCGTGCCGTCCTCCGCCTCGAGGAGCAAGTCGTAGTCGCGCGGGAAGACCGTCGTCGTGTAGGAGGCGGTGAATCCCCTGTCGTCGTCCGGATCCGGAGTGATCCGGATCAGCGTGTCGGCCACCGCGCCCCGCGCATCGCTGATCACCAGGGACTTGGCCCAGACCTCGTCGCGAACCCGCACTTCAAGCCTGATCGAGTCCTGATCGGCCGCGAGGAGCAGCGGCGTGCCCGAGGCGATCGGATCGCCGTCAAGCCGGACCGAGAGGCGCGGCGGCGCCGCGTCCATCACCATCCCGGGATCGCCCAGCATCAAATAGGTGGCGCACATGCTGAGATAGGTCGGGCTGCGCGGATCTACCGCGTAGAGGTTGGCCTTGCTCTGCGTGAGCACTTCGCCCAGAACCCATCGGGTGTGCCCCTCGCGCTGGGGCGGGTTCTTGAAGAACGCGTGGACGACGGCGAGGTTGTACTGATCG
>VGJL01000154.1 GCA_016867495.1 Candidatus Eisenbacteria bacterium
GAGCGCTATCGGGAGTTCCGGGCGGACCTGCAGCGACTACGCGCCATCGATCGGGAGGAGAAGCGGATTCTCATGGCGTTGGCGGAGGAAAGGGCTATCCACTACGAGTGACAGAACTCATTGCCATCGCAGGTGTTGGCGGAATCGGAAAATCGCCAGAATGGCACATGCGACATGCGGAATGTAGGCTTCTCGGCGGGCTATGTCGAGTTCGGATTCCTCGGCGACGCGGAGCTGACGGCTGGCATCGTGGTGATCGCCGTCGACCTCTGGTTTCCTCCGCTAGGCGAGGGACGCACCTACAGCGTCATTGTGCGGGAGCAGGACGGCTCCGCCGACGACTTCGCGTCGCTCATGTTCGGCGATGCGGGAGCGATCCAACTGGGTGACGCTGCGGGATACGCCGGAGTGATCGCGTCGTACCAGCCCGAGCGCACGACGCGGCTCATCCTTGAGTACGACATGGACTCGCGCACCTACGACATCTGGGTCAATGGAGTCAGGGTTGTGGACGATCGCTCCCACGGGATCACCGAGAGCGGGATCGGCAGTCTCTACTTCGGCTGCGTCCATGACCCCGACATCGAGGGCTACTTCTTTGTGGATGCGATCAGCGTGAGCGACACCTTCCACGAGGTCGCGACCTCGCGCGAGAGCTGGGGAAGTCTGAAGGGCGCCTTCCGCAGGTAGGCCCGCGGGAAGTCCCTTCCGCGGTCGCCTCTCGGCCGCGACCCACTCGGCGCGGCTCGGCTGGCTCGGTCGCGAAACCCTCGGTCGCGAAACCCTTGTTGCGCGCCGCCCGGAGGCGTAACATGGGCCTGCCCGCTTGTGTGGCGGGCGCAGGCGTCCAGGAGCGCCACGGCACAGAGGGGATCGAATGAGTGGGGGATCGAAGGCCAAGGCGGCGGCAGCGGCCCGCGGGATCTCGATCCACTCCACGCGTCTCCAGCTCGTCCTCTACAGCTTCCTGCTGGTCCTGACCCCTTTCATTCTCCTGCAGAACTTCCTCGTCGACATGGTGGGCCAGGTCTCGGGCTCCACGCTCTCCATCGGCGGGCTGCGAGTTCCGATTGTGCCGCTCGCGGCCTTCGTCCTCCTGCTGGCAGCCGCCATCAGGTTCCGCCGGGCGATCAAGAGGCGCTGGCTCCTCGCTATGGGGATCGTGGCCCTCCTGGATGCCCTTGCCCAGCAGGTCACCGACATCTACTTCGGGCACAATTTCTACGACCTGCAGCAGAACTGGCACTACATCGCCTACGGTCTCTTCGCCTTCATGGTCCATCGCGACCTCTCGCCGAGGGGGATGCCCCTGGCCCGCATCCTGTGGCTGACGTTTGCCCTGGCCACGGCCTTCTCCTGCTTCGACGAGTACTTCCAGCTCCGCATGAGCAGCCGCGTATTCGATCTCTCGGACACGGGCAAGGACATCCTCGGCAGCATCATGGGGATGGTGATCATCTGTGTCGGAGGCAGGCGGTGGCAGGAGCTGCTCCAGGGATGGCGGCGGATCGGAAGCGCCGGTTTCCGTGGCGCCTTCAGCAATCCCGTGATCATCCTGGCGATCATGACCGCGTTCGATCTGATCTTCCTGTCGGTCGCTTCCCTGCTGAGCGACTTCGAGTACGCGGGGGCCGCCGTAGGCATCACTCTGTCGCTGACCGGCCTTCTCCTATGCGCCTTGGCCCTTCTCTTCCGGCCCTGGGGACGGATCCTTCTCGCCGCGGCCGCCGCCGTCCTTCTGGTCTATCTGGGGTATAGCCACATCAGGCCTCGGAATACCCATGTGAGCGAGAACCGATACGGATGGACTGTCTATCGAGGGATTCCGATTCCGTTCTTCGACCTGCTCGTCTACCCGAACGGCGCCTTCCGGCTCGTGGACAAGAAACACTACTTCAACTCGAGGGACCAGCGCTTCCTACTGGCGCAGAAGAGCGACATCATTCTGATAGGAACAGGAGATCGCGGCCTGGGCGGGAAGGGTTTCCCCGAGGTCGCGAGCGTGCAGTTTCTCTACAACCCCCATCTGGCCCGGCCGACGCAAGTGATCCTGCTGAGGACCCCGGAGGCCTGCCAGCTATTCAATCGCTTGAAGAAGGAGGGGAAGAGTGTCCTCTTCGTTCTCCACAACACCTGCTAGGGAGAAGTCATCTACGGAGCGCCCGCCCGCCGCTTCTCGCCGGGAAGGAGGGACTCGGGGCTCCCCCGGGCGCGGGCGCACGGCCCTCACCTGGTTTCTCCTCGCGGTCTGGGCCGTTCTGATCGCCTTTGGCCTGATCTCGATGACCGATCCCAAGTGGCTCGACAAGTACGCGCAGGCCGGCAAGGAGGGGGAGGCTGCCGCCTATAAGCACTACGGCGACACGGAGCTCAAGAAGGGCAACTACCGGGTCGCCATCGCCCAGTACAAGCGCTCCCTCGAGATCCGCTCCGATCAGGCCGATGTCCTCGTGAATCTGGGGATCACCTATCTCAAGTCGGGCGATCTGTCGCGCGGGGAGGAGGCGCTGCAGAAAGCCAAGAGGATGGAAATCACCCCCATTGTTGGTCGGTCGCTCCACTACTACCTCGCCGAGTTGAACGAGAAGCATGGCCGCAGGGACGAGGCGATTCGAAACCTCGAAGACGCCCTGGCGGCGGGTATCCGGCCGGATGTGGCCTACAGGAAGCTCGGGACGATCTACCTGGCGCGCGACGACTACCAGCGCGCGCGGGAGTTCTTCGAGAACGCGCTCGCGGGGCAGCAGGATCTGGCCGAGCCTTACCTGGGGCTTCTCCGCCGCTGCGAGGAGGGGGCCGCGGAGGACGCCGAGACCCGGGCATGGCTTGCGTCCGAGCAGTCGCGGACGATCTCCGAGTCCGACCTGGGCCGCTATGACCTGGAGTCGATTCGACAGATGCATGCTCGCGACCCGGAGCTGGCGAAGACCCACAACCACCTGGGATTGATCTCCTACAAGCTGGGGGATCTTGACGGCGCGATCGAGCACTTCGAGCGGTCGGCTACGATTTGGCCGGGCAATGTCGATGCCACCCGTAACCTGCAGACCCTGAAGGCGATGCGCTTGAGGGGCGGCTCCTGATCGGATTCCGTATCTGCCCCCGGTGGAAGATGAGAAGGAGTATGGAGTAAATCCGCCATCCGCGACGAGTTTTATAGACACTCTGAACTGGACGTTCCGAATCCCCCTGCGCTTCTCGACCCAGTATCCTCTGGCCCGGACCCAGCCGATCGACTAGGCTCGGCCGTTCCTGGAACACAATGCTTGGCGCCGCTGATCACAGGAGCGCCAGGTCACTCGGAGGAGGAATGATGAAAAGAAAGCTCTGCGCCGTGACGCTCTGCTGCGTGATCGCCGGGCTGCTCGCCCACTCGCCCGCGCGGGCGCAGATCGAGGCGAACCTGGAATCGTACACGGGAAAGAACGCTGAGGGGTATCTCACTCCCTTGACGGAAGGATTCGGATCCGCCCTGCAGTCGGGCGTCTTCAGGTCGGCCGCGATCCCGAAGGATGGATTCCACATCAACGTGGAGATCAAGACCTCCTTCATCACGTTTGGCGACGACGACAAGACCTTTACGGCCGTCGCGCCGGAAGGCTTCTTCCTGGTTGGCGACCCGATCGCGCCGACGGTTGTCGGGAGCACGGAGTCCACACCGATCCCCGGACAGGGCGGAGCGATGTGGTATCCCCCCGCCGGACTGGACATCGGTTCGCTGGGACTGGCCGTGCCGCAGATCACGATCGGATCCCTCGCCGGCACGCAGGGGATTTTCAGGTACATCGCCTTCGACACAGGGGATGCGGAGATCGGGAGCCTGAGCCTCCTCGGGCTGGGGGCGCGCCACAGCATCTCGCAGCACTTCAAGTCGATCCCGTTCGATCTGGCCGGCGGTTTCCTCTGGCAGAAGTTCCAGGTGGGCGACGATCTGATCGACGCGAGCGCATTCAGCATCGGAGTGCAGGGGAGCAAGCGCTATTCGGTCCTCGAACCCTACGCCTCCCTCTCTCTCGACACTTTCAAGATGTCGGTGGAGTATGACTACAAGCCGTCGCAGGGGGAGACCGAGCAGCTCAGCCTGGACTTTGACCAGACCTCGGACGTCCACTTCGCCGGAGGCCTGGGAATCAACCTCTCTGTGGTGCACATCCACGGCGAGATCGGGATCTCGAACAAGACCAGCTACGCGCTCGGTCTGAGCGTGGGGAACTAGAGATGAGAGCACAGAAGCGATTCATGGGACGGAGCGTGCTGGCCTGCGTGGGGCTGGGTCTGCTCCTGATTGGGCTCACGGGACAGACGTGCACTGAGGACAAGGATGTGGAGATCGTCGTCGCCGTGGAGCTGACCGCGACCATCCCGGCGGAGGGAAACACCAACGTCTACCACGGGAAGACATCGGTTCCGCTGGCTGGCCAGGTCGATATCGCAAAGATCGAAGCAGAGTACGATTTCGAAATCCAAAGCGTCACGGTCGAGAGCGCGTTCTTCAAGATCGTGACCCCGCAGGCCGGGCGAACTGTGACCGGTACGGTCGGGGTGTGTCGCGGTGCCGAGTGCGCGGCCCAGACTTTGATCGCCTACTCGAGCGTCGCCGTGGATGCGCCTGAGTATCTGGATTGGACGCCGGCGCCGCTCCAGGCGGCGGGAGTTGCCGCGGTCAACGCGGCGCTGGCTGATCTGGTCGCGGGAACCCCATCGGCCGTCGACTTCTTTGTGGATGGAAACATGACGCCCATCGGGGAGCCGACGAACTTCGTCTGGGGAGCCCTCGTGCGGCTGAATGTCGTGGGGGTCCGCAACATCACCGTCATCGACCCGATCTAGACGCACCTAGCCGGATCTGAGAGCGTCCGGACCCCGAGGTTCCCTTCGCCCCGCGCCGCGAACGCGAACATAGCGAGGCGGAGGGAACCGTCGGGGTCCCAGAAACTGAAGATGCCGCGCGGGCGCGCCCCGAGCGCCTGGCCGCCCCGCGCTCCGTCCTTCAGACCAGCGTGATCCTCTCCCGCAGCCAGCCCCGTAAGTCGCCGATCGCGATCCTCTCCTGCTCGAGCGAGTCGCGATGGCGCACGGTCACCGACTCGTTCTCCAGAGTCACGCTGTCCACGGTGACGCAAAAGGGCGTTCCCGCCTCATCCATGCGCCTGTAGCGTTTCCCGATCGATCCCGCCTCGTCGTAGAAGACATGCAGGTCGCGACGGAGGTCCTCGACGATCCGGCGCGCGACATCCGGCATGCCGTCCCTCTTGACAAGGGGGAAGATCCCCGCGTGGATCGGGGCGAGATTGGGATGCAGCGCGAGGACGACCCGCGTTTCCCCCTCGACTACCTCCTCCCGGTAGGCATCGACCAGAACCGTGAGAAGCGTCCGATCGCATCCCGCCGAGGTCTCGATGATGAAGGGGACGTAGCGCTCCTTGGTCTCGTCGTCGTAGTACTCCAGCTTCTTGCCCGAGTACTCCTGGTGCCGCTTCAGGTCGAAGTCGGTCCGGTTGTGGATTCCCTCGAGCTCCTTCCAGCCAAAGGGGAACTCGTACTCGATGTCGAACGCGGCGCGCGCGTAGTGGGCAAGCTCATTCTCGCCATGGGAGTGGAAGCGGAGTTTCTCGGGGCGGAGCCCCAGATCCTCGACGTACCACCGCATCCGCTCCTTCCGCCAATGCTCGAACCACTCCTCGTCGGTGCCAGGCTTCACGAAGTACTGCATCTCCATCTGCTCGAACTCCCGCGTCCGGAAGATGAAGTTGCCGGGGGTGATCTCGTTGCGGAAGGCCTTCCCGATCTGGGCGATCCCGAAGGGGATCTTGTTCCTGCTGGTGACGCGCACGTTCTCGAAGTTGACGTAGATCCCCTGGGCCGTTTCGGGGCGGAGATAGACGACGGACGAATCCTCCTCCACGGGACCCATGAAGGTCTTGAACATCAGGTTGAAGAGGCGCGGGGCGGTGAGCGTCCCGCGGTTGCCGCAGCGCGGGCACGGAGTCTTAGGATCGGTCGGATCGGCGCTCAGCTCATCGGCCCGGAAGCGGGCCTTGCACTCCTTGCAGTCCACCATCGGGTCGGTGAAGTTCTCGACGTGGCCCGACGCCTCCCAAACCCTGGGCGCC
>VGJL01000155.1 GCA_016867495.1 Candidatus Eisenbacteria bacterium
GCGACCCCGCCGAAGGAGGCAACGACGGGCAGGGCCGTCTCTGTCCTGAAGCGCAGGAGCGCAGCGTGGATCTCCTGAGAGGCCGCGACCTCCCCACCGGGGGAGTCGACGCGAACGACGAGGGCTCTCACGCGGCGCTCCCGCCTCAGGTACTCCAGATCGCGCAGCGCCTGCGCCGGATCGTCGATCGGCCCGGAGATCTCGAGAACGCCCACCGCCCGCGCGCCGAGCTCGATTCCGCCGCCCCCGTCAGGGAGGAGCAGCCCGAGCGCCAGCAGGCCGGCGAACGCCAGAAGAGTGAGGAGGACCGCCCATGCGAGAGGCGCGCTCTTCACGGACACCGCTCCTTTCGTAGGTCGCGAAAGTATGTGTGCACGCACCCTACCATCGGCATTCAGGGGGGGTCAACGAAGCCGGAAGCAGGACGTGCCGCGAAAACCCTTGGCTGAGGGCGAGGCGTCTCTCCGCGGGCGGCCGCGCTGCCGCTCGGAAGCCGCAGCGGACGATAAGGCAAGCCCCCGCTCGAGGGTGTCGTTCCCGTTGCCTAGATCTCTCCACGCGCCGTCGGATCTGAACCGGAACGACCTGATCCCATCTCGCAGGGGCCTGGTCTAGGACTCATGGTCCTGCACGCATGGAAAGCACATGCCATACCAGTTGAAGCGATTATCGCAATCGACTATCCGGCAACTCGTTGCAAGCTCAGCGCGAGAATCGGCTCCTTCCGCCATGGCTGAATTAGGGGCAATAGCCACGCGCTCCGGGGAATTGTCCCCGGCGCCGGAGACGAATCCGAGAAGGGGAGAGCAGAGAGACGCCCCGCGTCCAAGTCCGGAGCGCCCGGCGGCGCACGTTTGATCGACCGCCCGCGCTAGCCCTCGGCCTTGCGAACGGCGACGGCCTTCATTCCCTTGGGACCTTCCTGAATGTCGAAATCGACCAGCATCCCTTCCTGCAGGGTGCGGAAGCCGCTTCCGTCAATCTCGCTGAAGTGCACGAAGATGTCCGGGGATCCGTCCTCCTGTTGAATGAAACCATACCCCTTCGCATCGCTGAACCACTTGACACGACCTCTCGGCATACCGCCCCCCTTCAAGCACAGAACGGGGAGCGCGCGTCGAGGCCGCACGCTCCCCGGATCTCAAGAACAAACAGACACGACATACGACAAGAACTCCAAACCCTCGCGCACGAAGTCTATCACCCGATGTCTCGCCGGTCAACCTCACCCTCCCCCCCAGTCCTTGCGCCTGGCGGGCCATCCGCGTAAGGCCGCACCCCCGGCTACGACTCGATCATCTCCACGTTCGCCCTCGGAAGGACCGCTTCCTCTCCCGACTCGAAGCGCACCTTGAGGACGCGCACCTTCGCTTCCGTCTCGAGATCGCGCAGTTCGGAGGGCAGATCGGCCACGACCCCCAGCCTCCCGAAGTAGGGCACGCGGATCACGCGGACCGGGCTGCCCACCGTGAGCCCCTCGCTGGCATGTTTCCCCTCGCCCGCCAGCTTCTGGGCTGTGATGGGGATGACGATCTCGGGCCGCATGACGCCGGCCCGTATCTGAGTCGCCCCGTTGACCGAGACCTTGCGCCCCTGATGCCTGCCCAGCAGATCGAAAGTCCTGCGGGCCATCGCCATCCGGCCGAACCCCTCGGTCACGATGACAGTGCATCCGATCGACTCCTGTCCCGTGATCGCGACCCCAAGGTCGTAGCCGAGGAGGGAACGAAGATCCTGATCGTCCAATCCCCCGACCACGACGGCCCTGGCCTTGACCTCGATCGCTCGGCGCAGCGCGGGAATCCTCACGAGCGAGCCCCCGACGACGACCTTGCCCGCGAGTCCGGGATGGAGATGCGTCTCCCTGAGCTCCTCCTCGGGCGAGTTCGTCACGACCTCGAGAAGCCCGACCGTCTCGCCCCCCACGCCGAAGATCCCCTGCAGGAACGCCCCCTCGGCCTGGACGACGACCCCCTCTCCCGCCATCACCTCCGCGACGATCCCGTCGATGTACGCGTCGACCTCCACTGGGATCGGCGGCTCCCGGATGATCACCTGACCCGTCACATCCGAGATGCTCTCCACGGTCCCCTTCACGGGGGAGCGGCAGTGCGACTTGAAGAGACCGAAGAAAGACTTGCTCGTCGCGATGACCTCGTCCTTCTCAATAGCCTCCCCTTCCTTCTTGAGCATGAACTCGCGCAGGTCCTGCTGATGGATCCCGAGCAGGCTCGCCGCCTTGATAGGTTGGACGTTGCCGGGCAGCTCGGTTCGGGCCACGACGGTCTCGGCCTCGACCGCGGCTCCCTCGCTCACGACGACCGTCCCCTTCAGGGGAAGGCGCCGGACCTTCTTGATATGCGTCCTTTCCGTCACGCGGAGCCCGGGTGTGTATGCGTGCGCCACCTTCCCTCCTCCTCCTAGCGCCCTACGGAAGGCGCGCCCACATTCATGAACGAACTCGGATAGACATCCAGGGCCGTGCACCATTCAACGAGCTTTCGGACTCTCTCACCCGGTTCCTTGGGGAGGACGAACGGCTGGCGTCCTCTGCAATCGATCAGGATCCCGGCCGCCCCCCCCTTGAGGGCGATCTTGAGCGTGCGCCCCTTCCCGGCCCCTAGATCGAAACCGCTGGCCGGTTCGAGGACGGCCTCGGCAGTCTGTCCGACATCGAGCAGGATCCGCTTCATCGATCCATAGGGCAGATCGAACTCCTCCTTCTTCCCGTCCGGAAGGGCGATTGAGCCCTTCAGGCAGCGCACGCCCTCCTTGCCGGCCCCGATCGGAGCGATGCTCGTCCCGAGCCGCACAAGGCAGTCGTGGACGAAGACATCGGTCGCCGCTTTGTCGTTCACGTCCGCGAGGACCCCGAGCTGAGGCATCATGAAGATCGAGTCGACCGCCAGCTCCGTGATCCCCTCGGGCAGGAAGGCGTCGAGCATCATCAGGGCCGACTGCACCCGCCTCGGCGCGTGCGAGAGGACGCCTCCCGAGCCGACCAGGAGGTTCAAGCCGCGAAGGCTGATCAGCGACTCGCCCGTGGCCGTCTGCTCGAAGGTGTCCGAGATCGTCCTCTCCTTCTGGACCCCCTTGAGCCCCACCGCAAGGCTCTTGTGCTGCTCGAAGGCGAGCCTCAGAGCCTCACGGGCGATTCCCTGCTCGATCAAGAGCTCTTCGAGCGCTTGCGGGATGGTCGTGGGCCGGATCATCTTGTTCTTGATCCGGTTCCGCAGATCCCCCTCGTCGATCTCGAAAGGGATCCACCGGACGATGTTCGCGAGCCCGGCCTCGGCGAGGACGTTCGAAACCGAATAGCTCATCCCGAGATTCGCGCTCACCGTGCGGATGAAGAGGTCATTGAAGTAGCTGAACACGTCGGTGGTCGCGCCTCCGATGTCGACCCCGATCACCGAGATCTTCTCTCGCCGGGCGACCGCCTGGATCATGTCCCCCACGGCGGCGGGTGTCGGCTTGATCGGATGCGGCGCCGTCCAGTCCATGAGCTTCCCATATCCCGGGGCATGCTTCATGACATGCTCCATGAACTGGTTGTGTATCTCGTGACGGGCCGGCATCAGGTTCTCCCGCTCCATGACGGGACGGATGTTGTCGGTGATGACCAGGGCGGTCGTCTTGCCGAGCCTCTTCACGATTTCGGGACGCGCCTCGGCGTTGCCCGCGTAGATGATCGGCAGCTCGTAGCCGGCTCCCAGCCGCGCCTTCGGGTCCGCCGCCGCGATGATCTCGGCCAGCTCGACGACATGCGTGATCGTCCCCCCATCGATTCCGCCCGAGAGGAGGATCATGTCGGGGCGCAGCTCGCGGATTCGCTTGATCTTCTGATGCGGCAGCCGCCCGTCGTTGCTCGCGATGATGTCCATCACGATCGCCCCCGCCCCCAAGGCCGCCCGCTCGGCGCTCTCGCCGGTCATCGACTTGACGACCCCGGTCACCATCATCTGAAGTCCGCCGCCGGCGCTGGAGGTGGACAGGTAGATGTCGACACCGCGCTCGGCCGTGGCGGGCTGGATGATCCGCTCGCCATCGAGAATCTTGCGGCCCGCGAGCTCCTCGACCTCCATGATCGCGTTCAGGACCCCGCGCGTCACGTCCTCGAAGGGAGCCTCCACCGTAGTGGGAGCCTCTCCGCGCACGACGAGCCGATAGAGATCGCCGCGTCGCTCGATCAAGATCGCCTTCGTCGTGGTCGAGCCGCAGTCGGTCGCCAGGATGTAGTTCAGCTCCTTCTCCAAAACCACCGTCCCCCTCTCTGCCCCTTTGCGGCGCGCCGGGCCGCCTTGGCTTCTTTCTCCGCCAGCGCCCGTTCCCCCTCCAGTTGCTCGATCCTCACGATCAGGCGCTCCACGTTCTTGCGATCCTCCATGAGCGACACGAAGCGATCGTAGCTCTTCAGGTTGAGAAACGCCTTCACAAACGGCTCCAGGAAGACCAGCGCCTGGCTCCCCAGGAACGAGAGCGGCTTCGAGGACTCGAGAAAGAAGACCGCGGGAACGGCGAGCCCCATCTTGACGATCCGCGTCGCGATCATCGTCAGGAGATTCTCATCCTCGGCGGCGTCCCCCGCCTTCGGCGCTACGCCGCCGACGCTCCCTGTTTCCACTTTCGATCCTGGACCCACTCCGCTCCCTCCCCGAGACGCTCCCGAACGAAGGCGATGACCGCCTCCCTGTTCTCCGGCGAGAAGCGAAGACGGACGGCCCGATAGGCCTCGAGCCAGCTCGACCGCGCGAAGGGGCTCAGCGTCAGCCCGTCGCGGTCGAGGAGGCATCGGCGAAAAACCGACCACTCGCGCTCGCTGCGCGAGAAGCGGCGGAAGACCGTGATCTTCTCCGCCTCGAGGAGGAAGCGGGTCGGGAAGTAGAACGACTCGAGCGAGAGAAAAAGAACGGCGAAGGAGAAGACGCCCCAGAAGACGGTGCGTCCCCAGAAGGCCGCGACGGCGCTCGCCGCGAGGATCGCAAGGAGCACCAGCCATCCGAGACGGCGCCTCGCCCGGAAAGGATGGACCGTCCAGTCAAGGGCGGCCTCGCTCACGCCCCCTCCGACGCGGAGTCGGGAATCCATCGGACGGCGAGCTTCCGCGCCGCGCCCCCCTCGTCCAGCCTTCGAACCGGCGTGTCGTGAGGAGCGTCGATCACGACCTGGGGCGTCTCCCTCGCCTCCCTCGCGATCTGGCGGAAGACCTCCGCAAGCGAGTCAAGGCTCGCCCTGCTCTCGCTCTCGGTCGGTTCGATCATCAGGCAATCGGGCACGATCAGCGGGAAGCTCACCGTCGGGGCGTGCACCCCGAGATCGAGCATCCGCTTGGCCACATCGATGTTCTTGACCCCGTGCTTCTTCATCCACGAGCAGGAGACGACGAACTCATGCATGCAGGGACCGGGGAATGCGACGGGGTAGTCGTCGTCGATCAGCTTCATGAGGTAGTTGGCGTTGACGATCGCCGCCCGGCTCACCCTCGCGAGCCCCTCGCTCCCCAGGGACCGCATGTAGGCCATCGCCCTGAGGATGATCCCCACCTGGCCGACGTGCGGATGGAGGCGCCCGATCGACTGCGGCCGGTCGTAGTCGAGGTCGTAGCGCCCCGCCCTCTCGACGATCGTCGGGACGGGGAGAAACGGCACGAGCCTCTGCTTGACCCCGACCGGCCCGGCGCCCGGGCCTCCGCCCCCGTGCGGCGTGGAGAAGGTCTTGTGCAGATTGATGTGAACGAGATCGGCTCCCATGTCGCCGGGACGGGCGAGACCGAGCATCGCGTTCAGGTTCGCGCCGTCCATGTAGAGGAGGCCGTCGACTGCATGGACGATCCGCGCCGCTTCCTCGATCTCCGTCTCGAAGTGGCCGAGCGTGTTTGGATTGGTGACCATGAGGGCGGCGGTCTCATCCGTCACCATCTCCCGCAGGGCATCGATGTCGAGCCGGCCGTCGGCGCGGGACTTGAGCTCGAGGGTCTCGTACCCGACCATCCGCGCGGTGGCGGGGTTCGTTCCGTGCGCCGAGTCGGGGATGATCACCGTCCGCTTCTTGTTGCCTCTAGCGTCGTGGTAGGCCCGCGCGAGACGGATCCCGAGCATCTCCCCCTGGG
>VGJL01000156.1 GCA_016867495.1 Candidatus Eisenbacteria bacterium
GGAGCCGCACAGCCCCTGGTCCTTGACCGGCGTGACCCCCTGGTGCTCGCGCCAGTCCCAGGAGGCGGGAAGATCGTCCGTCTTCGGCAGGGGTAATCCCGCGGCGAAGAGGAGCGCTGACACCTGGGGGTCGGTCAGTCGATAGCGCGGGCGTTTGGCCGACTCCGGGGACGGCCGATAGCCGAGGAGAAGCCGCTTCTCCTCGGCGGAGAGTCGAGAGAGGCGGGTCGGGCCCGAGATCCAGCTCTGGCCGCTCTGCTGCTCGGCCGGGCCGGCGGCGCAGATCGCGGGAACAAGAGGAAAGGCCGAAGCGACGAGAAGGAGGAGGACGGCTCCCGCGCCCTGCAGGAGACGGCGCGCGCCATGATCTGGCTTTGACCTGGGCATCGATGCCGCCTTCGATCGCCGCGCCCGGCCCGCGTGCGCTCATGTGCGGGGCCGCGGCCGCGCCCGAATCGACCGGGCGATCGGCGCCGTCCGCGTCCGCCACGCCTTATCCTAGACGAGCTGGGTCGAGGCTGACAAGGGAGCCTTCATCTCGCCGAGAAGAGCGTGGCCACGATCCCCCGCGTCCCGCCTATACTGGGCCATGCCGCGAGACGAACCGACGCATCTCTTGGCGGGCGACATCGGCGCGACCAAGTCGCTTCTGGCGATCTTCTCCACGGGCGAGACCGGGCTCGCCGTCATTCGCGAGGAGCGGCTCGAAAGCGCGCGCTTCGCAGATCTGGCCGCCCTCGTGAACGCCTTCCTCGCGCCGGGGCGATCGGAAGATCCCGACGAGATCCCCGGCGAGATCCGAGCGGCCGCCTTCGGAGTCGCGGGCGCAAGAATCGGCAAGGAGCACGTCCCGGCGAACCTACCCTGGCGGATCGACGCGAGGCGCCTCGCCTCCGAGATCGGGATCCCCCGCGTGCGCCTCGTCAACGACTTCGAGGCGGTCGGGCGCGGGATCCCGCGGCTTAGTCCCGCCGATCTGTTGACTCTGCAGGAAGGAGTCCCCGAGCCGCGCGGACCGATCGCCTTGATCGGCGCCGGAACCGGCCTCGGCGAGGGATTCCTCGTCTGGGGAACCGACGGATACGAGGTCCACGCGAGCGAGGGGGGGCACGCCGACTTCGCCCCGCGCGACGCCTTCGAATGGGGACTGCTCCAGCGCCTCTCGCGACGATACGCGCATGTCTCGTACGAGCGCGCCCTGTCGGGCCCGGGGCTTGCCGAGATCTATGGCCACGTCGTCGAGTCGGGGGCCGCCCCCCCTGGCGCGGGGATCCGCTCCGAAATGGAAGCGGAGGATCCCGCGGCGGTCATCACCCGCCACGCCCTATCCGGAACGGATGAGGCATGCGGGCGCGCGCTCGAGATCTTCCTTTCGATCTACGGCGCGGAGGCGGGAAACCTGGCCCTCAAGCTGCTCCCGACGGGCGGGCTCTATGTGGCCGGCGGCATCGCGCCCCGCATCGGGGACCGGATGGCGGCGGGCAGCTTCATGGAGTCGTTCCGCCGCAAGGGAAGGCATCGGGATCTGCTGGAGCGCATCCCGGTCAGGGTGATCCTGAACCCGAGAGTGGGGCTTCTCGGCGCGGCCGCGATCGCCGAGGAGGAGGCGGGCGCCTAGGCGCGCTCGACCGCATCGGAGAAGCGAGCGCGCGCGCCGCGAGGCGCACAGACCCCGACGGTTCCCTGCGCCCCGCTAGGCTCGCGTTCGCGGCGCGGGGCTTCCGGGAACCCGTCGGGGTCCCCGGACGCGCCAGGTGGAACGCTGCTGGCCCGCGCAGCTCGCGCCCTGTCCCTCAGCGAGCGAAGCGGGCCACAGCGCGACACCGGGCGAGCAGGCGCCGCGAGGGCCGAGCGGACGCGCCGGGCGAGCGTCCAGGAAGCAATCGAACCGCTCTTCGCTCCGGGCTCATCTCGCGTTCTTGCCGCGAGCCGCGAGCGTGGCGATCAGCCGCTCCGCCTCAGGGCGAGAGAGAACCCGATAGGCCGGGCGGAAGCGTCTCTCGTAGGCGTCCGAGTGGTGGATCGCGGGGTATCCGAGCGGCCGCACCCGCTCATCGAGCCTGCGGTATTCATCGATGCTCCAGGGGACTCCCCCACCCTCGATCGTCGAGGCGGCCGACTGCCACGCGCGGGCGAAGCCCGTCGAATCGATGGGAGCGCCGGCGGAGCGGACGAAGGCATCGAGCAGCGAATCGATCGAGCCGCCGCCATCCTTGAAGGGCCTCAGGTTCAATCTCAGAAAGGGCGAGCCCTGAACGAGGGGATCTAGGAGTTCCTCATCGGGACCGGCCGGATCGAGCTCAGCCCACTCCTCGCGGAGATAGAGCGAGGCCGCTTCCCGCGATGGAACGGCGTGTCCCGGGCCCTGATAGGCCTGATGCAGGAGCTTGTAGAGATCCTCGATCCCCACGGCTGCCGTGTCCGCGGGGAGATTCCATTCCGATCGATCTCGCATCTCCGGGCTCCTCGCGTGCGCCGATGCCGGGAGAGAAGAGAGGACGCACGCGAGAACCGCGCATGCGGCCAACGGCACCGAGCGGCGCGCGCCGCGCAGGCCGCCTCCCCCATACGACTCCATCGCAGGATCATCCTACCAGCCCCCCCACTCGACTGGGGTGACTGTAGTTGAGACGATCGCCCTGGCGGCGCGCTGCGGCCCTCTCCGCGCGCTCGCCTGGCGCATCCGCTCGCTTCTCAGGTCCGCTCGAGCGCGTCTGGTTTCTTGTGCGGCGCAGGGACCCCGGCGGTTCCCGAAGCCCCGCGCCGCGAACGCGAACCTAGCGGGGCGGAGGGAGCCGTCGGGGTCCGCCCTCCTTGAGACGCATCCGTTCGACCTGGCGGCACGCAGGCGCCGGCGAGAAACTCGCCGACAGCGACGGAACGAGCGGGAGAGACCGGGGCAGCCATCGCAACAGCAGCCTCCGCAATAGCGCACCTCCGCAATAGCGCTCGCATCGCCGCCGGCCCGCCGCTAGGATACGACCGTCTTGCGCACCCAGTGTTGGGGGTGTCCGTCGCGCAAGGGGCGCGCCGGGCTGAGAGAGACCCTTGGAACCTGATCCGGTTCACACCGGCGTAGGGAAAACACGAAGGCCCCTCCTCGATCGGGCCTCCCGCCGTTCCCACCGTGTGGCGCCGTGACAGCTTGAGTTGGAGGTTGTCATGAGTTCCTTCGACACCTATGCGGACCGCTACGATGGCTGGTTTCTGCAGAACCAGAACGTCCTCGCATCGGAGATCCTCTTGCTGGAGGGATTCCTCCGGAACCCCGGGAGGACCCTCAGCGTCGGCTGCGGCAGCGGCCTCTTCGAGATGATCCTGCGGCGCGATCACGGCATCGCGATCACAGAGGGGATCGAGCCCGCGGAAGGGATGGCGGAGATCGCGCGCAACCGGGGGATGAAGATCGAGGTCGCGCCGGCCGAGAAGATCCCCTTCGAGAACGGCCTCTTCGAGACCGTTCTCATGAACGGAACGCTGGCCTATCTCGAGAGCCCGGTCCGCGCCCTGAGCGAGGCCTTCCGCGTGTTGAAGCCGGGCGGCCGCCTCGTGATCGGCGACGTCCCCGCGACGAGCGCCTACGGCCTGCTCTACAAGCTCGCCGGGACGATCGGGACCTGGGACGATCCGCATCTGAGAAAGGTCGCGCCGGCCAACCCCTATCCCGTCCTCTTCGTCAAGAACGCGAACTGGCGGACGACGAGGGAGATCGCATCGCATCTGAAGGAGATCGGCTTCCTTGATCTCGAGTACGCGCAGACGCTGACGGTCCACCCCTGCTTCACGAACGACGCGATCGAGGCGCCCGTGCCGGGGTACGACCGGGGGGGCTACGTCGCCATCAAGGCCCGCAAGCCGTAGCGGACGGGCGGCGCGCCCCGAGGCGAGGCTCCGGGCGAGGCGGAGCGAGGGCATGAGCGCCTCAGCGCGGCGCGGGATCAGGTGCTCAGCTTGCGCCCCAGCTTCTTCTCGATCGACTCGATCTTCGTGTCGAGCCGGCCGCCGGCCCCCTCGCGGTAGTCGATCTTGATGGAGCAGCTGATCCTGCCGCAGTCCTCCCTCATCTTGAGGAAGCAGGCCCGGACGACATCCATCACCTCATCCCACTCCCCTTCGAGGGCGGTTCCCATCGGGCCGAGCCGATATGGGACCCCGCTCCGGTCGATGATGTCCAGGCTGCGCGCGACATAGGGGCTGAGCGAGACGCCCTTGTCCATCGGACTCATCGAGAACTCGATGAGAACTGGGCCACTCATCTAGAACCTCCGATCGATCCCCGGCTGCGCGGGTGGCGCCCCTAGGCCAGGCGCTCGAGCAACCAGGGAGGCATCCGGACTGCCTTGCCTGTGGCGATCTCCACGGGAAAGTGGATCGTGCTCCCCTCGGCGATGCAGCGATCTCCGCGGAGGAGCCTGTAGGTGAAGACGACCCTGCGGGACTGGACCTCGGCGAGCTCTGTCTCGATCTCGATCTGATCGTCGTAGCGGGCCCCCGTCCGGAAGCGGAGGGTCGCCTCGGTCACGGGCAGCGCAACGCCCCTCTCCTCGACTTCCCGGTACGGTAGCCCCCGGGCCCTCAGCCACTCGGTCCTTCCCACCTCGAACCAGATGAGGTAGGCCGCGTTGTAGGCGACCCCCATGGCGTCGGTGTCGGCGTAGCGCACCCGGACGACATGTCGATGGGGTTTCTCCACGCGCCCTCCCGGGGGAAGCCTAGCAGAGACCGGCGGATGGATGTAGTTGAGACCGCCCTGGAGCGGTGGTACCATTATTAGGAGGGATTGTCTTCCCTCGGCCTCTGGTTTCGCAGGGGGGGTCGGCTGATGTCTGGATACCTTTGTCGGGTCGCAAGGGGCTTCCTCGTCTTGGCCCTGTGCCTGGTCTCTGGTCTCGTGGGCGAGAGTCGAGCCATCGACGTCGGGGAAGCCGCCCCGTACTTCTCGCTGACGGATCTCGACTACGACCAGCACTCCCTGACCGCATACCGGTCTCATCCCGTCCTGCTCTTCTTTCTCGAGTGCGACGCTACCGCTTCCGCCGTCCTCGCCCCGCTGATCCAGCGCGAAGTCTATGACGTCTTCGCCGGGCAGGGGCTCGTTGTGCTGGGTCTCGACGCGCGGAGCTGCAGCAGGACGGGGCTCGAGAACTTCAGGGATCAGACGGGCGTGGACTATCCCCTGCTCCTGGACGCCGGGGATGTCCAGAGCACTTACGGAATCTCCGACGACAGCTTCGTCCTCGTCGATGGCGGAGGCGTCGTGCGCTATGTCGCCGAGGGTCCCGGGACCGGCTCCTACAACTCCACGCAGATGAAGGTCAAGATCGAGGAGCTTCTCCGCGACGCGAACAACGTGAAGGTCTCGACCTGGGGAGTGATCAAGAGCATCTACCAGCAGTAGGCGAACGACCGCTCGGCTCGTCATCGAGCGCCATGTCGAGAAGCTCCGCCGTGTGCAACACGCCGATCCTCCGACCTTCCCCCCGCGCGCGCAGCCGCAAGTGGAGCAGGCACCCTGCGTTGGACGTGACGATGCGCGAGACGCCCGGCTGGATGTGGGCGGCGAGCGTTTCCTTCGCAAGCCTCGCGCCGACCTCCGGCTCAAGGAAGCTGTAGATGCCTGCGCTGCCGCAGCAGTTCGGGGCCTCGTCGGTTTCGCGAAGATCCAGGGACGGAATCGAGCGCAAGAGCCGCCGCGGGGGCTCGGAGACGCCCTGCACCTGCTTCAGATGGCAAGCGTCCTGGTAGCTGACGGAGAGGTCGATCGGCCTCCAGCGGAGATTCGACGCGCGCTCATCGAGCGCTTCGCTGAGATCCCGCACGCGGCGGGCAAGGCGGCCGGCCCCCGCCCGATCGGGATCGTTCCGCTCGAGCCACTCCCCCGCCTCGCGCAGGGCCGCGCCGCAGCCGGCCGCCGTCACCACGATCGGCCGCTCCCCTCCCGCGAAGGCGCGCAGGTTCCTTCGTAGGAGATGCCGCGCGGCGTCCGGATCGCCGTAGTGCCAGGCGAGCGCCCCGCAGCAGCCCTGCCCCCGGGGGATCCGCACGCGATAGCCCGCCGCCTC
>VGJL01000157.1 GCA_016867495.1 Candidatus Eisenbacteria bacterium
GCCCCTCCATCGCCGATGGGCTCCCGCCCGGGAGCGCGCCTCGCCTTCCGCCGGCGAAGAGAACCAGTCCGACGCCAAGGATCGCTCCGAGCGAGAGAACCAGCAGGTTCCAGAGCCCGGAGCGGACGGATTCGAGAATCGGCTCGAATCGCTGACTCTGGTTCAAGGATCGCCCTCCATGGTTCCCCTTGATGCTAGCCGAAGCCGACACCGCATCAACAGCCCCGCTGCGCCGGGCGGCCCGCTTCGCTAGACTGCCCCCATGCTGGAGCGACTTCACGAGGGGCCGGGGCCGGTCGTCTTCATCAGCGACGCCCACCTCGGGGCCTCCGCCGGCCCGCCCGAGCGGGCCGCGTGGCTCGTCCGGTTCCTCGAGTCGCTCAGGGGCCGCATCGGCGGTCTCCTGATCGTCGGCGACCTGTTCGACTTTTGGTTCGAGTACCGCCACGCGATCCCCAAAGGGCACTTCCGCGTATGCCGGGCGATCGCCGACATCGCCCGCGAAGGGGTTCCCTGCCTCTACTTCGGGGGAAACCACGACTTCTGGGCCGGGACCTATCTCGAGGAGGAGATCGGCCTCAGCGTGGCGCAGGAGCCGCGATCGATCGAGGTCCAGGGACGGAGAGTCTACGTCGCCCACGGCGATGGTCTCGGCAAGGGGGACGGGGGCTACAAGCTCTTGAAGACAATCCTGCGCAACAGGCTCTGCATCGCGCTCTACCGCGGCGTCCACCCGGACATCGGGATTCCCTTCGCCTACCGAGTCTCGGCCGTCAGCCGCCGGCACACAGAGCCGCGGGAGGTTCTGCTGCCGAAGCTCGTGCGTGACATTGCGGGCCCCGCTCTGCGGGGAGGGCACGACGCCGTCGTGATCGGGCACATCCACGATCCGGCCCACGTACGCCTCCCGGAGGGAGAGTTCTTCGTGATCGGGGACTGGATCGAGAACTTCACCTACCTCGAGATGGTGGAGGGGCGGATCTCGCTGAAGCGGTGGCTGCCCGAAGGCGGAAGCAAGACTCTCGCCGCGGAAAGTGAGCCACCCGGCGTCTGAGCGGGCTAGTTCCGGTAGGTCAACCCGATCCTGTGCTGCGAACCCAGATCCTCGCCGAAGGGAACGTAGGCGTAGTCGGCCTGGAGACGCCCCCGCCTGTAGCCGAGGCCAAAGCCGACATCCTCGGTGTCGAGGGCGCTTCTGTAGCCGGCGCGCAGCTGGATCGACTGCTGCGGCATGTACTCGAGCCCGAGACGCAGACTCGCGTCCTCGTCGCGGACTTTCCTGATCTCGGCGGCGAGGAGCGCTTCGCCCCTCGTCTGCGGAATCCCTAGCCGATAGGTCGCGCCGCCCTGCAAGGTCGTCGGCATCTGGAAGGACTGCTCGATGTACTTCATCGCAGGGCCGAGATGGAGGATCGACAGACCCAGGCTGAGCCGCGGGAGGAGATCGCGGGCCTGAACCCCGAGATCGAACGCCGCTCCCCCGGCGGAGTAGACATCGATCGCCTCGCGGACAAGCTTGACGCTGGCTCCGACCCCGATCCGATCGCTCCAGGCGTAGGCGCACGAGACGCCGGCCGCAATGCCGTAGTAGCCGAAGGTCCCCAGGTACTCCGCGGGCTCATCCCCATAGGCCTTCAGGTCATCGACCCACGTTCCATCGAAGGAGACTCCGACACCGAACCTGCCGATCTTGCGCGTCAGCCCCGCGAACTCCTGGCGGATGGTGAAGAAGGATTCGTTGTGGGCAACCGTCGCCTGCAGCCCGGGGAGGAAAGCCAGGGCGCCGGGATTCCAGTAGGTCGCCGAGGGACCGTCGATATTCGAGACCACGGCCTCAGCCATCCCGACCGACTCCGCGCCTGCGCCGATCTTGAGGTAGGCCATCCCTACCGGCTCCGCGCCAGCCGCGGAGAACCGGGCAAACAAGAGCGCGAAGATGGCGAATCCCGCAGCCGCTGTGAGCCTACACATCAGTCCCCCTTCCGCCGTTCGCTCGCGCTTCCGCGGTTTGCTCGCGCTTCCGCGGTTCGGTCAGTCTTCCGCGGTTCGGTCGCGCTTCCGCGGTTTGCTCGCGCTTCCGCGGTTCGGTCAGTCTTCCGCGGTTCGCTCGCTCTTCCGCGGTTCGGTAAGCCGTCCGCGCACGATGCCCTCATCGAAGCCGAGGCGCGCGTCCCCTCCGTGAGAGAGCCCCGGACACGCCGATCTTAGAGGCGGCGCGAAGGCGCGGTCAACGAGGCGTCATCCAGGGGCCATCGAGGGGCCATCGAAGCATCGCCGGTTCCTGCCTAGCGCCCCGGAGGACGCGGAGCGTCCAGCGGCACGATGACGATCCTCTGCTTGAGCTCCTGGTTCCCCGGGTCGGTCTGGTAGGCCCAATCGAACTCCACCTGATCGGAGTAGACCGATCTCACCCAGAGCTTCGCGTAGTGGTCATTGCGCGTCCAGACGATGTAGACGTGGCCCTCGATCAGCTCGACGGCCGCGCTCGGGGACCAGCCGTGCGCCGGGGCCCATGTAACGGAGTCGTACTGGTCCCGGTTTGCGGCAAAGCCGGCATCCTGGAGCGCCGTGTAGAGATCGGTCCCCGGCTCGTTGAGGCCGAGCATCCAGGCTCCATCGACGGGGTTGTTCACATAGGCGATGTCGGCGCCCGGGTCGTCGTAGTCGGTCACCCGGCGGCTCGAGAAATCGTAGGCGCAGGAGCGGGGAGAGGTCTCGTAACTGCGAAGATTGGTTCTACCCGCCGGGCGCGGCGTGTCGAAGACGTTCTCGGGCGAGAGGCCGCTCTCGTTGCCCGCATCGTCGACGGCCGACACGGCGTAGTAGTAGGTCACCCCGTTCTCCAAATTGCGATCGACATACTCGATGTAATGGCCGGATGGAGGCGCCGAGATCCAGTCGAACCGCGAGTAGTAGCCCGCGCCGCTCAGGCTGCGGTAGATCCGATAGCCGCTCAGGTCCCACTCGGCATTGGGATACCAGAGGAGGGTGACCTGCATGTCGCCCGTGATGCTCGTGATTCCGCGGGGGACCGCCGGGGGCTCGCGATCGACCGGGACTTGATCATCATCGCAGCCGGCGGCGCCGAGGAGGAGCAACGAGGGGACGAAAAGGAGCAAGGCCGGGCCGAGGGCCAGCAGGGTCAAGCCGGTGCCCCGCCGCCTCCGGCGGCGGATCGGTGGCGCGGCGCGGAGCGGCAGGCGCGCGGGAGATGGCCCCCGCCCGCTTGCCGTCATGGAAGTCACCTGGCTGTTCATTCCTCCTCCTTTTCCTATGCCCGGGCAGGCAGCCCGGCTCGACTGCTTCGCGATCGCCGTGTCCCGGGCACAATAGGATGAACCCCAGACGAGGGGAACGGTTCTGTGGATGGCGGGCCGATCGAGAGGCGCGACAGAGCCGCCCAGCGGAGGAAAGCGGCGCGGTCGAGAGGCGCGACAGAGCCGCCCAGCGGAGGAAAGCGACGTGGCCATCCGCGAGACGGACGGCCACGAGCGTGCAAGCTTGTCCTAGTTCCCGGTCGGTTCTTGTAGGTCTCTACTGGCCGGCCTGCCTCCCGTCCATCCGGGCTCGGATTTGGGGGGATTGGGACGACCTACCTGGTCGATCCCTCGGATGTCGGGAGGCAGACCTGGCCGAAACCTCAAAGCCATCGAGCTCAGACTGAACTAGCGACTCTGCTGGATGGCTCTGAGAAAAGCTCTGGGGACCGGGTCAGAAATCGTCAACCGTGCTCAACCAGGAGGCTGACCTAGTTTTGAACCCTGGGCTTACGGACGCACCGACCCGGCCCCGAGTTGGAGGTCCCCCCTCCGCTCGCTGCAATATGCAGCATTGATGCCAAAATGCCGGTGAAGTCGCCAGATGGGCCAAGTGCAAGCAGGACGCCCAAACCGGACGTTCCACCGGTGCCATCCCCGCGCCGGGCGGCTCGCCGAGACCGGCTCAATTGGAAAGAGAGTTGATAGGACTTGCCCACATCGAGCGCATCGTTATGAGAATCAACGGATTGAGACTAGAAGGAGAATTGAGAGCGGATATTCTACTTCTTTCGAATCGAAGGCTTGGCCAGGCGATACCTGCGGATCTTCTCCAGGAGCGCCGGGTAGCTGAGCCGCAGCCGGCGACTCGTCTCGGACTTGTTCCATGAGGTCTCGGTCAGGGTTCGCAGGATCAGATCCGACTCCAGGCGCGCCACCGCCTCCTTGAGCGTCGCCGCGTCCCTCGCGAGCGGATCGGATCCCCGGATCTCCTGCGGTAGGAGATCCGTCCCGATCAGGCCGCCTTCCTCGCAGAGCACCACGACCCGGCGCATGCACTTCTCAAGCTCGCGCACATTGCCGCGCCACTCGTGGTCCATCAGGCGCTGCATCGCCTCGCGGGTCATACCCCCAACGGTGCGGTCCATTTCCCGCGTGATCCTGCCGAGGAATCGGCGAACGAGGATCGGGATGTCCTCGCGCCTCTCGCGGAGCGGCGGGATGGCGAACTGGAAGTCGTTGAGCCTGTAGTAGAGGTCTTCCAGGAACTCCCCCGAGCGGATCGCGGCCACCAGATCGGTGTTGGTCGCGCAAAGGAACCTGACGTCTGCGGTCCGCGGCTTGACCCCGCCGACCGGGCGGTACTCCTTGCGGTCGAGCAGGTGGAGGAGCTTCGCCTGGACGCTGCGATGGCACCTGTCGACCTCGTCCAGAAAGAGGGTCCCGCCCTCGGCCTCTTCGATGAGGCCCCGCTTGTTTCTCACCGCTCCAGTGAAAGCGCCCTGCACGTGGCCGAAGAGCTCGCTCTCGAGGAGCTGCTCCGGAAGGGCGGCGCAGTTGACCTGGATGAAGGGCTTGCCATCCCGCCGGCTCGCGCGGTGGATGCACTGGGCGACGAGGCCCTTGCCCGTGCCGGTCTCGCCGGTCAAGAGGATGCTCGCATCGCTGTCCGCCACACGCCGCAGGAGCGAGAGGGTCTGCTTGGTGGCCTGATCGACTGTGAGGAAGTCGCAGAACGGGTCGCTCTCATGCTCCACGTCCCCGTCCGAGACCTCCTCGATCGTGTGCCGCCTCGCCTCGATCGCCACGCAGAGGAGGCTCCCGAAGAGAGAGAGCATCCGCAGATCGCGAGTCGCGAACGGCTCCGATCCCTGGCGTTCCGCCACGAGGACGCCCCACAGATCCTCGCCGGGACGCAACCGGAGAGCCACGACGGCCCCGCTCGGCTGCCAGGAGTCGGAGATGTGGGATTCGGAGAGGAGGCTCGCCCCATGCCCCGAGAGCCAGATCTTTCGACCGGCCGCGAAGGCCCGGAAGACCGGATCCAGAGCCTTCAGCATGCCCGTGGGCCTATCGATGCCGATGGAAGTCTCGATGCGAAGCCTCTCGAAGCCGGGTCCCACGGCCACCAGCGCCCGCTCGACCTTCAGTCGAGCGGCCGCATGCTGGAGAAGCCTCTGGGTCCCGCCGCCGCCGCCGTTGCTCCCCATGTCGAGCGGCGTGAACTCCTGGAGGATCTGGAACTCCTCGCTGGTGGAGAGGACGAACTCGGCCTGGTTCTCCCCCAGCTCGATCTTCAGGGCGGCGAGGCGAGAGACCGTGTCGACGCGTCCCTGGGCTTCGAGCATCCCGATCCCGCGATCCAACACGCGGAGCGCCCCCTCGTAGTTGCCGGCCGCGACGAGCGCGCGCGCGTGGATCTCGACGAACTCGGAGACGACGGACATCAGATCGTGCTTCTGGATCTTCTCCCAGAGCGGCTCGAGGGTATCGACGGCTTCCTGGGCGCACGAGACCCCGTCGGTCCCGCGGAGAGAACTCTCCTCCACGAGCGCGGACGCCAAACGGATCCGACTCGTGGTCCCCTTCAGCAGATCGGGGGTCGCTGCGAGAGTCTGCGACGACTTCCGCAGGAGATCGAGCGCCGCTTCACGCCGGCCCGATTCCCACGCCGCCTCCCCCATCAGACGGAGGTTGGCGCCCACCTCGCACTGATCGCCGATCCGCGTGGCGATCAGCAAGGCTTCCGTCGCGAGGCGGGTGGCCGCAACCGCGTCG
>VGJL01000158.1 GCA_016867495.1 Candidatus Eisenbacteria bacterium
GGGATCTCCTCGGGATCGTCCTGCAGATCGCCATCGAGGGTGACGATGTAGGCATCGCCTCTGGACTCGCGGAAGCCTGTGGCCAGGGCGGCCGACTTGCCGCAGTTGGTCCGCAGGACGACCAGGCGCAGTCCTGGAATCGTTCCGATCCGCTCCTCCACCCGCGCGGCCGTGCCATCGGTGGACCCGTCATCGACGACGAGGATCTCGTGGCTCCGTCCGAGCCGCGCCAGGACATCGGAGGTCTTCTCCAGCAGGGCGCAGATGGAGCCTGCCTCGTTGAAGGCGGGAATGACGACCGAGATCTCGACCGATCGGCTCACTCAGGCTCCCCCGCAAGGTAGCGGATCATCCACGCGTGCATCCGCGCAAGCCCATCCTCGAGGCCGACGGCCGGGCGCAGGCCGAGCAGCCGCAGCGCGGCTTGCGTAGAAGCCGCGGTGTGCCGGGCGTCCCCCGGAGAGGCGTCCTCGTGCCGGATCGCGGCCTTGCGTCCCGCGATCCGCTCCATCACACCGAGGGCCTCCTCGATGCCGATCCTGGTTCCGCCCCCGATGTTGAGGGCGAGCCCCGGCTCGGTCGGAGTATCCAGGGCGCGGAGGTTCGCCTCGATGGCGTCGTCAATGTAGGTGAAGTCCCGCGTCTGCCGGCCGTCCCCATAGACGACGATCTCCTCGTTGCGCAGGATCGCCCGGAAGAAGCGGTGGAACATCATGTCGGGCCTCTGCCTGGGACCATAGACGGTGAAGTAGCGGAGGCTGACCGCGGGAAGACCGTACTGCACGGCGTAGAGACGGACCAGCAACTCCCCCGCCAGCTTCGTCACGCCGTAGGGGGAAACGGGGAGCTTGGGATCGTCCTCCGCCGTCGGGAATCTCTCCGCGTCTCCATAGACGGAGGACGAGGAAGCGTAGACGAAACGACGCAGCCGCGCGCCGCGCTCGCGGCAGGCCTCGAGCAGCGACTGGGTGGCCTCGACGTTCGCCGACAGGTAGTCGCGGAACCTCCCTCCCCAGGAGGTGCGGACCCCCGCCTGCGCGGCCTGGTGGAAGACGGCGTCCACGCCGTCCAGGATCTCCTCCATGGGCACTCTTCGGAGATCCTCCTCGATGAGGCGAAAGCGAGACTTGGCGAGCAGGGGCTGGACGTTGCGGCGCTTGAGCGCCGGATCGTAGGCGTCGGTGAAGCAGTCGAGACCGATCACGTCGTGGCCGGCATGGAGGAGCCTCTCGCAGAGATGCGAGCCGATGAAGCCCGCGGCGCCGGTGACGAGAAGCCTGCCCATCCCCCCTATTGCCCCATCTTCCGGAGCGAGTCGCCGATCTCGGAGAGCCGCCTCCGGGCTCCGCTGTCCGCGGGATGCCTGCGCACCCAGTCCTCAAGGACCTTGTAGGCGTCCGCGAGCCGGTTCTGCTCATAATAGAAGGAGAAGAGCTCGCGCAGCGCCTCCTGATCCTCCGGGAATCGCCCGAGGATGTCCCTGTAGATCTGCTCCGCCTCCTCCAAGCGGCCCTGCTTCTCGATCGTGCGCCCCAGCAGGCGCATGATCGGGAAATCTCCGTATCCAAGCTCGATGAGCCTGCGGAACATCTCCTCCGACCGATCGAGCCGGTCGGCGCGATAGAAGGCCGCCCCCGCGCTGTAGAGAATGCTCGGGGCATCGGAGAAGACGACAGCCCGGTCTGCCGCCCGCATGGCCTCTTCCGTCTGTCCCTCCGAGAGGAGCTTCTCGGCCGCCCGGATGTAGCCCGCGCCATAGTTCTGGATCAGCTTCTTGGCGTTCTCGTCCTTATAGACGCTCCGGTCGTAGGCGCCGTCCGCGGTCAGGAGGCCCCGGTACTTGTAGACCCGATCGAGATTGCCGAGGGTCTTCTGCACATCGATGTCATCGGTCTCGCCGCCGTGCGACTCGCCCAGCCGGAAGGCGAGCCCCTCCATGGTCAGACGGTCGGTGTATCCCATCTGCTCGGGAACCGTCACGGCGAAGTAGATCGGTCGCTTGCCGTACTCCCTCTCGATGATCCGGTGGGTGGCGATGTCCTTCGCATAGGTGAACTGGTCCGGATCGGGGATGTACTTCTGGATCCCGTACGTGCGCAGATAGGAGACATACTGGTCCTTCCGCATGAAACCCTGCGCGTACTCGGCGAACTTCTCGGGCACGGCCCGGACCGCTTCGATCTCTCTGTCGTTCCACCCGAGGTCGACCTTGGGAGAGTAGTCGCGAAGCTGCTTGATGTACCAGCCGGTGTTGAGCAGGCTCAGGTTGACGACCCTGACATCCCTGCGAGCCTTCTCTACCTCCTGGATGTACCAGAGCGGGAAGGTGTCGTTGTCGCCGTTCGTGAAGATCAGCGCGTCCTTTTCGAGGGGATGGAGGCTGTTGTAGGCGTAGTCCCTCGCGAGGTAGAAGCCGCTTCGATCGCGGATCGGGTAGAACTGATGAACGAGCGAGAAAGAGAGCAGGAGGCCGAGCGCCGCCACGCCGTAGCCGAGCCGCGTGCCGAAGGCGTCGCGCCCCTCGGTGTAGGCCCAGCGGACCCAGCGGCCGATCGTGGCGAAGCCGAGGCCGATCCAGATCGCGAAGACCTGGTAGCTCGCCGTGAAGAAGTAATCTCGGTCCCGGACCTCGTCGTCGCGGAAGTTCAGATAGAAGACCATCCCCACGGATGTGATGAGGTAGAAGAGCAGGAGCATCAGGAAGGTCTTCCTCTCGCGCCGCGCGTGGGCCGCGAGACCGACCAGCCCCACGAGGTAGGGCAGATGCTTCGCTAGCCAGACGGGCGAGAAGTGGAGCTGATACTGGTCGTGGGCGTAGCGCCAGAAGTGCTTGCCGAACTGGATCGCCCACGAGGCGTTTCGCTCCAGGAAGGGGTTCGCGGGCTTGTACTGGTCCCTGATGAGCGCCAGCCAGAGGGCCTCCCTGCTCGAGGGATCGGCCTCGTTGATCATCGGGTCCAGCGCCGCGCGGATCGGCAGGTAGAGATGATTGGAGAGGGCGACCACCGCGAGCAGGAGGCACCAGAAGACGACGCCGCGCGGCCCGAGGGGGGACCAGAGGCGGCCGAGCAGGAGCGAGCCGGCGAGCCCCAGCGCCAGGAGGATGATCCATCCCTCCTTGAGGATCGGCAGCATCGCGGGCTGCAGCCCCACGAGGATCCCCGCCACGACGAGGGCCCCGAACGTGTGGGGCGCGAGCGTCCTGTGGTCGACCATGAGGACGAAGAGGAGCATCGCGGGCAGGACGAGGTAGGTCCCCATGTGGATCCCGGCCGACACGGCGATCAGGTAGTAGGCGAGCACGAAGAGCCGGTTGTCCCGCCGAGCCGACCCCTCCTTCCCTGCCCACCGGATCACGAGCCACAGGGAAGCGATCATCAGGGCGCTCGAGAGCCCGTAGACCTCCGCCTCCACGGCGTTCTCCCAGAAGGTGCGCGAGAAGGCGGTGAAGAGCCCCGTCGCGATCCCGCCGAGGACTCCGAGCTGGATCGGGGCGCTGTCGGGCTTGCCGCGCTGCTGCCACTTGAACACCTCGACGGTCACCAGGTAACCGAAGACGGCCGCGAGGCTCGAGGCCAGAGCGGAGAGGTAGTTGACCCGCGCCGCGATGCTGGCGATCGGGAAGAGGGTGAAAAGGCGGCCGATCAGGACGTAGAAGGGTGTGCCCGGCGGATGAGGGATGCCGAGGGTGTAGGAGGTCGCGATGAACTCGCCGCTGTCCCAGAAGGGGCAGGTCGGCGTCAGGGTCATCAGGTAGATCACCTGGCTCACGAGGAAGACGAAGAGGGCGCCCAGGGCGACCGCTCTCTCACGTATCCAGATCAAGGTCCTTCTCCTCCCCGCCCCTCGCGCGCCACGCGAAGCAGCAGATCCTCCGTCTCGTCCGCCATCCGACTCCAGTTGAAGTTCGCCGCCCAGGCGATCCCCGCCAGCCCCATCCTGCCCCAGAGAACGTCGTCGCTCAACAGCTGGGATAGGCGATCCGCCAGGGCCCCCACATCCCCGTGGGGGACGAGGAATCCCGTCTCGCCGTCGCGGACCGACTCCCTGAGCCCCGGGGAATCGGAGGCGACCACCGGTATCCCCATGGCGTTGGCCTCGATCACCGAGAGGCCCCATCCCTCCTTGGGCGAGGTGTAGACGAGAACCCTCGTCTGCCGGAGGACGGCCAGCTTCTCCCGGCCGCTCTTGTGCCCCAGCAGGGAGACGCGCCCCCCGAGGCCCTCGCGGGCGATCCTGGCCTCCAAGGCCGCCCGGTGGGTCCCCTCCCCCGCGATCCAGTAACGCACCTCGGGAACCGTTCGTTGAATCTCGGGGAGGGCATCGATGGCCAGGTCGATCCCCTTGTATTTCTTCAACCGACCCAGATACAGGATCACCGGCCCCGGGGTTCCCCTCCCCTCCTCGGGCCGATAGTAGTCATGGTCGATCCCCGATCGTATGACGTGGATCCGCTCCGGAGCGAGCCCCCGCGCGATCAGATCCTCCCGGGTCGAGTCGGAGAGAACCTGGAAGCGACAGCGGCGGTAGGCGGTGGGGATGAAGCGCTCGTGGAGATAGACATAGAGGCCGAGCGGCCAGGGCGCCTCCCGGAAGACGGTCGTTCCGAAGAGGTGGGGCACGTTCGTGAGTACGGGAACTTCCTTCTGGAAGAGGGGACCGAAGAAGGGGATCTTGTTCAGATCCTCGACGATCAAGTCGAAGCGCCGTCCCCGCAGCGCGCGCCATGCCCGCAGGACGGCCCAGTTGAACGTATAGGTGCTTCCCACGCGGAGGACTTCCATCCCATCGATCCGGTCGCGGCGCGGCGCGCCCGGCCAGGCCCCGGTGAGGAAGCAGATCTCATGGCCGCGGGCCTGCAGTCTGCGGTAGATCTCGTGGATGATCACTTCCGCTCCGCCCATCTCGGGATGGCGGATGTCCCGATAGCTGATGATCAGGATCGAGAGGCCCATCAGAGGGGATCTTCCTTCCGGCCGAGGACCGAGATCATCGCGCAGGTGTGGAGCCCCAGCCGGGTCCCCTTGAGACGCCGGCGGATGGCTCGGGGAATCGCGTCCAGGATGCGCGGCAAGCGCGGATAGAGGGGCAGACGCGCGATCCGCGCCCGCAGCAGAACGTATCGCGCCGACCTGTAGAGGAAGCCGGGCTCGAACCAGGTTCCGTCTGTCCGCACGACGCGGAATCCGGCCGCGCGCATCAGGCGCTCGAGCTGCCCCGGCGAATACTCCGTCTCCCAGCCCGCGAACCAGCGATTCATGAGGATCATGAGATGCTTGGCGATCGTGTAGATGTGCCATCGCTGGGGAACGTCGACGAGACAGTGCCCGCCCCGCTCCAGCACGCGGCAGTTCTCGGCGAGCAGAGGCGACGGATCGCGGAAGTGCTCCATCAGCCCCTGGTGGAAGACGACCTGGAACGCCCCGTCGCGAAACGGCATTCTGGTCGCGTCCGCGCAGATGGGGATCAGATCCAGCCCCTGCTCCCGCGCCAGGCGGCGGATCACCCGGAACGACTCCCGCACATAGTCCAGGACATAGACCCGTCCCCCTCGACGTGCGATCTCGATGCTGTCGCGGCCCGAGCCGGCGCCGACTTCGAGGATCCTGCTGCCTTGGAGGGGGAGATCCTCGAGTTGCCGGAGGATCCGCCCCTCGTTGGAGTAGACCTCCTCGATGGTCTCGCGGCGGTCGCGCCAGTACCTGTCCCAGTGTCCCGGGGTGGATGCCCGCATGCTGTTCGGTATGGAGTCCTCCTATCGGCTCGCGCCGGAGGGTCGGGATGGAATCCGCTCGCGCGACAGAGCCGAACGCTAACAGAAGCTTGAAGTTGCGTCAACGAACAGGGCCGCCTGGGGGCCTTCCGTCAGGCCCCGGCGGGCGGCGGCAGCTCGCCGGGACGGAGCCGTCGCGCCGCCGCGTCGAGGACCCCGTTGGCGAAGGAGCCCGCCTCCTCCTCGCCGTAACGGTTGGCGAGC
>VGJL01000159.1 GCA_016867495.1 Candidatus Eisenbacteria bacterium
GATCTGGAGTACCTGAGGCGGGAGCGCCGCGTGAAAGCCCTCGTCGTTCGCGTCGACTCCCCCGGTGGGGAGGTCGCGGCCTCTCAGGAGATCCACGCTGCGCTCCTGCGCTTCAGGACAGAGACGGCCCTGCCCGTCGTTGCCTCCTTCGGCGGGGTCGCCGCCTCCGGAGGCTACTACATCGCGTGCGCCGCCGATCGGATCGTGGCCAACCCGGGAACGCTCACCGGGTCGATCGGTGTCATTCTCACCTACGCGAACGCGGAAGGGCTTCTGGAGAGGGTCGGGATTCGTTTCCGATCCGTACAGAGCGGGCAGATGAAGGACCAAGGCGCCTTCTGGAGAGACCTCACCGATGAGGAGCGCGCCGTCCTGCAGGGAACGGTCGACGACGTCTACGACCAGTTCCTGGAGGTCGTCGAGCAGGGGCGTGGGATGAGCAGGGAGGAGATCGCTCCGTACGCGGACGGGCGCACGCTGTCCGGGCGGCAGGCGCGCCAGGCGGGGCTCGTCGATTCGCTCGGCGATCTCTCGGTCGCCATCGATCTCGCGAAGAGCCTCGGCGGCCTCGACGAAGACGCCCCGGTCCACCGTCCCAGGAAGCCGCGGGAGGGGATCCTGGACCGGTTGCTGGAGGGTTCGGCGGCTCTGCCGGCCCTCCTGGAGCCAGGGGTCAGGATCGAGTACCGGCTGGCGCCTCACCTGGGCGGGGGCGTTGTGGGGGGGCGGGCCCGATGATACAATGCGGGAACTGGGGTTAGACGCGGCGAGTATAGACTCTGGCCGCAGGCACGGGGGGGACGGATCCCCGCCCGAGGAGGTCTAGGCTCTTGAACGTCCGAACTCTCATCTGCCTGGCGCTGCCCGCTCTCCTGCTGCTCGTGGGGGCCGGGCCTTCATTCGCGCAGGGAACGAGCGGGGCGGCTTCCCTGAACATCACCCCGGGAGCGAGAGCCGATGCGATGGGCCGGGCGAACGTCGCGCTCTGCAACGACGCCACGGCGAACTGGTGGAATCCCGCGGCCCTGGGGCAGGTCGATCAGAGGATCTTCTCCCTGATGCACACACAGCTGGTGCCCGGGCTTGCCGACGACGTCTACTACGAGTACCTCGGCTATGCGCAACACATGGAAGGATGGGGAGGCGTCGGCGCGAGCCTCATCTTCCTCACCTATGGCAAGAGCATCGCGACCGATGCGAACGGAAGGGAGCTGGGGACCTTCTCGAGCTACGAGTTCTCGCCTTCCGTCTCCCTCGGGACACAGATCGCCAAGGGCCTCTCCGCCGGCGTGAGCCTCAAGTACGTCTACGTCAGCCTTGCCCCTGCCGATATCATGCGCCTCGTCTCCGAGGGCGAAGACACGGCCGCGGGAACCGGCGACACCTTCGGCGCCGACCTCGGACTCCTGTACGATCTGTCTGAGCTGATGCCCGGCTTTCCCCTGCCGGGCCTGGGGATCGACTTTCCGCCTCCAACCCGCATCGGGCTCAACATCCAGAACCTCGGGCCGAACATCTCGTTCATCAGCGAGGACGAGAGCGACCCGATCGGCCGCAACATGAAGCTCGGCATCGGGATCAGGCCGTACGATTCCGAGTCGATCCGCTTTCTCGCCGAGGCGGACATCAACAAGAGCCTGATCTACGCCGACGAGGAGCCGATCTACAATGCGGGTTGCGAGCTCTCCTTCGGCAACTACGCTTCGGCGAGATTTGGCTACATCTATGACAAGGCGGGAGACATCCGCGATCCGACTTTCGGGTTAGGCGGCCAGATCGGAGGCTTGAGCATCGACTACGCCAGCGTGCCCCAGGCGCGCGACCTTCCGGAACGCGTGACGAAGCTCTCGATCACCTACAGATTCTGATCCCGGACGTGAGACCGTTGAGGCATCGCGTCCTGAAAGCCTGCGTCCTCCTCCTTGTGGGGGGGACGCTTTCGTTGATGGCCCGCGCGGGCACGATCGCCCTATCCGGCGGTGGAAGCGCGCGCGTGGAGAGAGACGGAGCTCCCGCCCCCTTCACCGGGCGCGAGTTCCCGCACCTGCTGCCGTCGCGACGCCCCTTGGCGCCCGACCTGCCGGCCGAGTCGGCCGCGCGCGCGCAGCGGCCGGGCAACGCGCGGATCTCCCGCTGGACGGGGCTGCCGACAGTCCTTCGGAGGGAGCCGCGGTTTCTCTCCGATCGGGAGGAGTGGAAGAAGGTCGAGAGCGCGGCGGAGCCCGAGACGGTGCGGATCCTGGCCGTGCGCGTCGACTTCCTGAAAGACTCGGCGGATCTCGAGACGACCGGCGGCGGTCGCTTCGACCTGCGATCGGCCGAGGAGGCGAAGATTCCGATCGATCCCCCTCCACGCAATCGGGCCTACTTCGAGTTCCATCTCGAGGCGCTGCGGCGCTACTACGCGGTGCAGACGGGCGGGGCGCTGGCGCTCGAATACGATGTCTACCCGCAGGAGGCCGACTCGGCCTACCACCTGCCCGACACCGATCGCTACGGCCCCTGGGTCTCGAGCGTCCTCGGCGAGTCGATCACGGTGCGCGCCGTCCGCCTCGTTCGCGAGAGCCTGCTGGCCGCCGAGGCGGCCGATCCGGAGATTCCGTGGAAGGAGTACTCGAGCTTCCTGATCTTCCATGCCGGGGCCGACTTCCAGGGGGATGTGCGGCAGGACACCGACTACGACATCCCCTCCTTCAATCTCTATCTCGAGGACTCGCTGGCGGTCTATGCGGGGCCCGACTCGGTGAAGATCAACCTGGCCATGGTGATGCCCGAGAGCATTTCGCAGGACGAGTATCACGGAGCCCTGAACGGCCTGATGGCGCACGAGTTCGGCCACCAGCTCGGCTTCTTCGATCTCTACGACAACGCGGCTTTCCTGCCGGTTGTCGGGCTCTTCAGCCTGATGGACTCGGGGGACTCGGAGTACTTGGGCCCGCTCGAGAATCCGTACGACCCAGCGGTCCCGGTCTACGCGAGGGGCGTCGTCCCCTCGAGCCTCGATCCCTGGCACAGAGCCCTCTTCTTCCCCGAGAGCGTGCGGCTGCTCTCGGCCGCGCCGGGAGAGACGCTCTCCACAGCCCTTCCGGGCGTTCTCCTGCGCAACGACATCCTGCAGATCAGGCTCCACTCGGACGAGTACTTCCTCATCGAGAACCGCAGCCTGGATTACGACGGGGACCCGGCTCTCTATCTGGACGCCGACTCGCTGACGGGTGTCTTCCTGGGGCCCGCTCCGTCCGACAGCACCCCGGGCAACGAGCGCGGGGCCCTCGAATACGACGCCATCCTTCCGGGAGGCGGGGTCCTGATCTGGCACATCGATGAGATGGCCGCGCTGGAGGGCCTCCTCACCTACGGGGGCGTGAATGTCTTCGGGGATCGGCGGGGAATCGACATCGAGGAGGCCGACGGGATCCAGGACATCGGGACCTCGTCGAACGAGTTCCTGGGCGGGCCGTACGATCCGTACTTCGTGGGGGGATACACGCGGTTCGGCCCGGAGACGATCCCCGACTCGAGGACGAACGATCGGACCGACACCGGAGTCTCCATCGAGGTCCTCGATCCACCCTCCGACACGATGGCGGTGAGAGTCGGCGACCCGCGGTCGCTCCCGGGCTGGCCCCTCTATCTACTCGCGGCTCCTACGGCCCGCGAGGCGCTCGGCCGCCTGGACGTCAACGGCGACTCGGTCGAGGAGATCCTCCTTGCCTCCGGCGCGAGCGTTCTCGCCCTGACGAGCGATTCGCCGCTTTCGTCCGAGGAAGGGTTCATCGTCCTCCTGGGCGAGTTCGCCGATCGTCTGACCGAGGGCGTAGCGGTGGTTAGGGAGTGGGAGGCGGTCCCGGAGGTGGGGCCTGTGCTCATGGGGAGCGCAGGGGGCATCGCTCGCTGGTTCGACACCGGAGCCACATTGCTCGGACAGTGGGGCGAGCGCGGCGGCCCCGACTCCCTGACGGTCACGGCCGGGCCTGTCGTCTCGGGCATTCTGGGCCTGGTCGGGTGCGGCGACGGCCGCGTGGTGGGACTGACCAGGATTCCAGACGGCGTTTTCGATGTCTGGACTCTCGAGGTTCCGCAGGTCGCCGATTCGATCGTGAGCCTGGTGGCTGGCCAGGTCGGCTCCCGCTCGCCCGTCTGGGTGGCCGGAGGCGGAGTCGATGGGTCTGTCTTCGTCGCGGAGCTGCTGGACGTCGAGCTGCCGCCGCGTCTGTTGCCCGGCTGGCCGCAAAAGATCGCGGGCGGCGCGATCACCTCCCTTCTGGCCTTGAGCGCGCCGATCAGATTCGGGGAAGCGCCTCGCGATCTGCTCCTCGTGACGACCGAGGATGGGATCGTCGACCTCCGCGCGATCGATGGGGGTGCTTCCGTCGATGGCTGGCCCCGCTCCTTTCATCCGCCGATCGCCGGTTTCCCGGCGGTGGGGGATCTCGACAGCGACGGGATTCTCGAGGTGGCCATCACGACTCGCTCGGGCGACATGCATCTCTGGGATCTCTCTGGAGTGGTCGAGCTTCTCTGGCCGAGGTCGGTCTGGGAGCCGGACAGGACGCGGAGGCCGCCGACACGGTCGGGTCCCCGGCTCTGGGATCTTGGAGGGGATGGGCAAGTCGAGTGGATTCAGATGCGGGGGGATGGAATCGTCTCGGTCCGAGATGGACAGGGAGCGCAGTTGCGGGGCTGGCCGCTCGCGACGGGATCTCCGGGGACGGACGGGCCGTGCCGCCTGCTCGGATCGCAGGGGGATGAGAGGTGGTTCGTGACCCACGCGGTCGCCGACACGATCCTGGGTCTCGGTCCTCTGCCGATGCGCGGAGCCCTCGGAGTTGTGGTGGAGGATTGCGTCGGTTGCTTCCCGGAGCCCCTCTTCGACGCCGCGCGGAGCGGCGTCTATCCCCAGCGTCTCGTCCCGCCTCCCCAGCCGGTCGCTCTCTTCTTCGATCTCGACCGGGTGATCCTGCACCCGAACCCCGTGAGGGGGCGGCATCTCAAGATCCGCTACTTTCTCGGCGCGCCCGCCCGGCTGAAAGTCGAGGCTTTCGATCTGAGCGGCCGCCCGCGCGCGGCGATGGAGTGGGACGGCCAGGTGGGCGCATCCGGGGACGATCTCTCCTGGGACCTGGGCGACCTCGCGCCGGGGGCGTACCTCGTGAAGCTCCGCGCGGAGGGCGAGGGCCAGACGGCGGCGCTCCAGCGGATGATCGCGATTCTCAGGTAGCGACCCCTCCCATCGGGGAGACCTCGAGGCCGTTTGGCGTCCGGAGCGAGAGGGATTATGATCGAGACGATGGGCACGGCGAAGAGACCCGGCGGCGCGCGCGGGAGCGTTCTCCTGGCGGCGCTTCTTCTCGGCATCTCGGCTGCCTGCGCCGCGGCCGGCCTCTCCCTCCCGCCCGGCGATCCCGGCCGGGCGCCGGATCTCGCCGGGATGCGCGATCCGATCCCGCGCCCCCGGTCCTTGGACGGCCCCTCCGACGGCGCGCGCGGAACGCTCCTCGGCAAGACGATGGAGCCTCTCGCCTCTCAGGAGGAGGAGCGGAGCAGGGAAGAGGCGAGGGCGTCCCTTGGGGAGCCGGAGGAGGATCGCGCCGCGAGGATCTCTCCTGTCGTCGCGTTTCTCATGAGCGCGGCCCTGCCCGGGAGCGGGCAGCTGGTCGAGGGGCGCAATCGAGCTTTCGCCTACCTGGGGGTCGAGGTCCTCTCGTGGGTCTCGCACTTCGCCTGGAAGGACGCGGCCCTCAGGAAGGAGGGCGAGTACGAGGCCTACGCCGATCGGCACTGGGACTTGGAGGCCTGGAGCGACGCCGCGCTCGAGGACTGCCCCGCGGGCGCCATCCCTCCCGGGGGGAACTACGCCGAGCTCTACGAGACGATCCAGCGGCTCCGCGTGGAGGACACGAACGACTATTACGAGCTGCTGGCCAAGGAGGATGGCTACAGGGCAGGGTGGGACGATTTCAGCTGCCCATC
>VGJL01000160.1 GCA_016867495.1 Candidatus Eisenbacteria bacterium
GCGCGTTCTTCGTCTTCACGCGCCAGTGGTAGGTCGTCCCGGCAGTGAGGCCCGAGTAGGCATACTGCGACGATCCGACCTCCACCTCCGCGCCCGATCCACAGCTCGTCCCGAGCTGCACCATGTAAGCGGCCGCGCCGCCCACATCCGTCCAGTCCAGCATCCCCGAGACCGCCTCGCACGTCGCCCCATCGGCGGGCGCCAGCAAGGTCGGCGGCGGCAGAGAGACTCCCGACGTCGAGAACGAGAAGCAGCCCGAGTAGCTCCCGAACTGACCACAGTTGTCCTTGGCCTTCACCTGCCAGAAGTAAGTCACGCCCGCGGCCAGCCCCGAGTAGGCGTAGGAGGACGAGGCGACCTCGTACTCCGTTCCCGCACCGCAACCGGTCCCGAGGCGAACCATGTACCCGGCAGCGCCGCCGACGTCCGACCAGTCCAGCGTCCCGGCCAGAGGCTGCCCAACGGCGCCATCAGCGGGACTCAACAAGGTCGGCGCGCCAAGAGGCGCGGGCAGGGTCGTGAAGGAGAAGCAAGAGGAGTAGGAGCCGTACTGGCCGCAAGCGTCCTTCGTCTTCACGCGCCAGTGGTAGGTCGTCCCGGCGGTCAGAGCCGAGTAGGCATACTGCGACGATCCGACCTCCACCTCCGCGCCCGATCCACAGCTCGTCCCGAGCTGCACCGTGTAGGCCACAGCGGCCGGAACATCCGTCCAATCGAGAGTCCCTGACAGCGCCTGGCAGTCGGCTCCATCCCCGGGGCTCAACAGGGCCGGCGCTCCGAGCGGGGCGAGAAGCGTCGTGAACGAGAAGCAGTTCGAGTAAGACCCGTACTCGCCCTGCGCGTTCTTCGTCTTCACGCGCCAGTGGTAGGTCGTCCCGGCAGTGAGGCCCGAGTAGGCATACTGCGACGATCCGACCTCCACCTCCGCGCCCGATCCACAGCTCGTCCCGAGCTGCACCATGTAGGCGGCCGCGCCGCCCACATCCGTCCAGTCCAGCATCCCCGAAACCGCCTCGCACGTCGCCCCATCGGCGGGCGCCAGCAAGGTCGGCGGCGGCAGAGAGACTCCCGATGTCGAGAACGAGAAGCAGCCCGAGTAGCCCCCGAACTGGCCGCAGGAGTCTTTCGTCTTCACCTGCCAGAAGTAGGTCGTCCCGGCCGCGAGGCCCGAGTAGGCATACGACGACGAGGCGACCTCGTATTCATCGCCGCTCCCGCAGCCCGTGCCGATCCGGACCACGTACCCGGCGGCGCCGCCGACGTCCGACCAGTCCAGCGTCCCGGCCAGAGGCTGCCCAACGGCGCCATCGGCGGGACTCAACAAGGTCGGCGCGCCAAGAGGCGCGGGCAGGGTCGTGAAGGAGAAGCAGTCAGAATACTGCCCGTAGACCTCCTGAGCGTTCTTGGTCTTCACCCTCCAGTGGTAGACCGTCGCGGGATCGAGTCCCGAATAGGCATACTGCGAAGGTCCAACCTCCACCTCGGGACCGGACCCGCAACTCGTCCCGAGCTGGACCATGTACCCCGCCACCGCGCCACCGACATCCGCCCAGTTCAGAATCCCCGACGTCGCCTGGCAGAGCGCGCCGTCCGCGGGCGTCTCGAGCGTCGGCGGCGGCAGGACAGGAAGAGCCGTCGTGAAGGAGAAGCACTCCGAGTAGTTCCCATACTGGTTGCAGGAGTCCTTCGTCTTCACACGCCAGTAGTAGAGCGCCCCCTCGGTAAGACCCGAGTAGTCATACGACGGCCCCGTCACCTCGAACTCATCCCCAGAGCCGCAGGAAGTTCCAATCTGGACCTTGTATCCGGCTGCCCCTGGAACGCTGTCCCAGGCGAGATAGCTGGCGGTCGGCCGGCCGGTCTCTCCGTTCGGCGGAAAGATCAGGACCGGCGAGGGGAGCGGGCTCGGCAAGGTGCGCAGCTCGTAGCAAGCGGAGTAGGGCCCGTACTGGTTGCAGCCGTCCTTTGCCTTCACCTGCCAGAAGTAGCGCGTCCCCGGGTTCAGCGCGGCCACGTACTCCGAGGAGGTCACGTCGTACTCGGTTCCCGCGCCACAGGTCGCTCCGATGCGGAGCCTGTAGCCCGTCGCCCCGGTCACGTCCGCCCAGTCGAGCGTCACGGGCAGAATCACGCAGGTCGCCCCGTTGGCCGGGGTGAGCAAAGCCGGAGCCGCGAGCGGCGCGCCCAGAGTCGTGAAGGAGAAGCAATCGGAGTAGGGACCGTGCCCGCCCACCACGTTTCTCGTCTTCACGCGCCAGTGATAGGTCGTGTTGTACAGGAGTCCGGAGTAGGCGTAGGAAGCGCCTCCCACGCTGTACTCTGTGCCCGTCCCGCAGGAAGTGCCGATCTGCACCGTGTAGCCGACGGCGTCGGGCACGTCCGACCAGGTGAGGCTGCCCGCGATGCTCTGGCATGTGGCCCCGTTGAGCGGAGTCTGCAGAGTCGGCGGGGGCAGGGGGCAGGGACTCGGCGTGCAGGCAACGCCCTCGCCGATGAACTGGAAGTCAGGCGGGATGCAAAGCTCCGCGAGAGTGAACGAGCAGACCCCGGTGCTAACATTGCAGCACGCGCCCGGCTGGGGACACGGATTGGTGGGCTCGCATGCGGTCCCGGTGCCGAGGAAGCGGAGGACCCCCGGCGAGCCTTCGCACGCGGCCTGGCTCAAGAGCTCGCAGTGACCATCGAGGAAGCAGCAGGCGCCAGTCGAGAGCGCCTGCGGGCAGTTCACGACGCCCGGCTGATACCAGCGGACGCAGCCAAAGTTGGTGACCAAGTCGGTCTGCGGCGGGTTGCTGTCATCGACGAACGCGGCGTAGCCGCCGACATGGTTGATCGACGAGCAGATGTGGGCCGTCGAAGGAGCCCCACACTGCTCGACGCCCGCCCGGATGACCATGAACGGATAGAGGTTCTGGGTGATGGCAACAGGCCATCCAACCGTCGCGCTCTCGCCGTCGCCCGGCCAGCCGCCCGAGACGTCTTGAGAAGGCGTGACCCCGGTCGGGCTGCACCATGCCCAGGTGAACTCGGTCGGATCCAGACAGGTCATGTCCATGTTCATGCCGAAGTAGACCGTCGTGACCCTGGGGGTCGCGCTCGGCAGGAATGCCCACAGGAACCACAGGACGGATCGCGTCGTGCTGCGGTCCGTCCGCGTGATCGTCGCCTCGCAGGTCGCGGGACGAGCCAGAGCCGTCGTGCACCGCGTGCCCGAGGAGTACGTGTAGGCATCGTTCGTGTGGACGATGATCGCGCCGTTCTGGTTCACGCCCGCAAGGGCCGCGCCGGCCAGGACCGCGCTCAGCAATAGAGTCAGTAGCAATCTTCTCAACGCACACCCCCTGATCGGCGTCCCAGCGGGAATCGCCGGCAGTCATTCGATGAAAGGCCTAATCGATCTATGGAGCTTGCCCGGAGAGGAGGGCCGCCAGGTGGGACAGAGCGGAGTTTGAAGAGGCCTGGGCGGCGCGCACAGGCGATCCCGTCGTGGTTGCCTCAGTACGAGCAATCATGCAAAGAAGCCGTGGCTCCTGCGGGCTCGACCGCGCCAGTCCCCCCCAGAACTCGCACGGAAACCGATTCCGCCGATGTCGGAAAAACAGCCCTCCCGTCAGACTTCGACGGAGGGAGGACCGTTGAGAATAGTACTCAGATGGGCCCAGAATGTCAAGAACGCCTTGAGCGCCTTCGAGTTGGAGGGCCGGCACGTTCCCTCTCGTCAGTGCGCGGCAGGCCGTCGCATGCCCCTGTCCGCGAATCGGTCGGCTGTCCGGCTAACTACATCTGGCCTGTCTGGTTACGGGTCCGGCGGCGCGACATGGATATCGACCTGACTGCCGAATTGCCTTGACCGCATAGGAGGAACCTGCTAATCTTCACATCAGGTGCTATATATCGGTCGCGAGCAATCAACGACCAGATGGATAGAGCGATTGTCCCACTCTGGCGAAAGGAGCGAGCGTTATGAGGAAGTTGGGTAGCGTTCTCATCGTGGCCGCGCTCTTGGCGGTGATGTCATCGACGGCTGGGGCCTGGGTCACACCGGTCTTCGTCGGGGACGGCGTTCCTCTGATCGGGATAGGTGGAATCCTTGATCAGCTCTACGGTCTGGGCAATGTCGCGCGTGTGGACGACGGGCCCTTCCCCGGCGATATGGCCTGGGAGGCCCTGGCCGGCGCCGGAGCCGAGGCTCAGGCGCGCTACGCCGGCAACACCAACACCCTCGGGTACTTCGTTGGGTCCAGCGGCGCGGCCGCCTTCAATCCCCTCTTCACTGTCGCTGGCGGGCAGGGGTTCCTCTTTGGCGCGCCTTCCGCAGTGATCCCCATCATGCCGGCGTTCCGCTGGGGACTTCGCTCGGTGGACAACTCTCTGACACCCGACACGTGGTCCTCACGCCAGGGCGAAAACGCGGGGAGACTGGATCACATGGTGTCCTACCGCATCACCGGCGGCGCTGATGCCGGCGACTATGTCATCGGGTGGGAAGATCTGCCCGGAGACGCGTGGGACCAGGACTACAACGACCTCGTCGTCCAGGTGCACGCGGTCAACCCGATTCCCGAGCCGGCGACGCTCGCCCTGCTGGGAATGGGCCTCGCGTCCGCCGGTCTGCTGGGAGGCCGCCGCCGCAAGAAGTAGTGGCAGGCTGCTCCGAGCTTCCTGTAGTGAAACGAGGGCGCGCCCGATGACGGCGCGCCCTTGCCACATTCGCCCCGCCGGCCGGTCGGCTCCCTCCCGTCTCTCCCAGGCGTCGTCCTGCCGCTAGCGCCGCCCCGGCGCCTCGTCGCGTTGGTGGGGAACGCGGAGCGTCGGCCTGTGTCCGACCAGGAGCAGGAAACCGCATGCCACAGCGATCGCTGCCTGGAGAAGGCGAACGGCCCGACGAGTCCGACTCTCCGCCGCTCTGATCTCGATCCGGTGCCGGCCCTTCTCGACCTCCACCGCGAGACCGCCCAGAGGGGCCTCTCTCCATGAACACGGCCGCCCGTCCAGGAGGACTTCCGCGCCGGGATAGGGATTCCTCGCGATGCGGAGGGTGGCGTCGCCGACATCAGGCAGATCGAGCGTCATTCGGTTCGGAAGGAGGCGAACGCATGCTGCCGTCACGGGTCTCGGCCGGGCCCGTCGCAACCAGTCGATGTCATCTCGAATCAAGCTCCGAGAGATCGCCTGGGGAAGTCCATCGGTCGCGACCACCGCGATTGTCATGGATGAGTCGGGCCTTCGCGTCCCCAGGCCCACGCCATCCGGCGGCAGAACCGAGACTGGAGACGCGTCATCGACTCTCAGTGCGGACAGATCGGGATCGAGGACGGCGCCATTGCCCGCATGCCCGCTCGGATCGACCAGTCCCTGGGAGGAGACGAGGTGGAGATAGCGGACGTTGTGGAGCGCGAGGAGCTGGACGATCTCGCGATCGAGCGGTCCCCCGGCGGCCAGGGCGTGCGCCACCGTATCGATCAGCGCGGCCTGGTGCGCGAAGGCTCGCGGGGCGTTCTGGATGGCCGGACCGCCCACGCTGGCGGCGGGCGCGGTGGGCGCATACTGCCAGTGGCTCGAGTAGGGTCTTCCTCCCGGATCGACGGGAATCTCCAGAAACCTCCTCCCCTCCAATCGATCGAGCAGTCTCTCGTAGATCCGCTCGCGCCCCTCTCGATGGACTCCATAGGTGGTGACCAGACTGAGCGGCGCGAGATCGATCAAGACGATGGCGAGCGCCAGCGGGAAGAAGAGCCGCCGGAGTCCGGAGGGGCGGGCCGGCTCGGCCGCGCGGCGGACCGCGCCCGCGGCGGCGATCAGTCCCCCGATCCAGTACATGTCGAGGCCGCGCCAGACAGGGTCGGTCAGGCCGAGCGGAACGAGGACGAGCAGCAGAAGAGCGACGGGGCCGATGGGATGGCCACCGACCTCGTTCCCGGCGTGGCGTCGGCGGCGTCGATCCGCGATCGCGCGGACA
>VGJL01000161.1 GCA_016867495.1 Candidatus Eisenbacteria bacterium
CCGGGACCAATCCGAACAGACGATCCGGACCATCCGCCAGCATGGCCTGGATGTCCTGATCGTGGTCGGGGGGGATGGGAGCCTCTCCATCGCCAACGAGCTTGCCGCGCTGGGCGTCCGGGTGATCGGCGTGCCCAAGACGATCGACAACGACCTCGCAGCCACCGATGTCACATTCGGTTTCGACTCCGCGCTGGCCATCGCGACCGAAGCGGTCGACAGGCTTCACACGACGGCGATGAGCCACCAGCGGGTGATGGTCCTCGAGGTGATGGGTCGCTACGCGGGATGGATCGCGCTCGAATCCGGCCTGGCGGGGGGCGGCGACGTGATCCTGATTCCCGAGATCCCTTTCGACATCGAGAAGGTCGCCGAGGCGATCAGAGAGAGGGGCTACAAGGGGCGCTCCTTCGCGATCGTCGTCGTCGCGGAGGGAGCGAAGCCGATCGGCGGAGAGCTGATCGTGCGGCGACGGATCGAAGAGTCCACCGACCCTCTCAGGTTGGGCGGAATCGGAAACTGGGTGGCCGCCCAGCTCGAGGCGCGGCTCGAGATGGAAACGCGGGCGACGGTCCTGGGGCACCTCCAGCGCGGCGGGATCCCGACCCCGTTCGACCGGGTTCTCGGGACGCGCTTCGGCGTCCACGCGGTTCGCGCGGCCGTGGCGGGGGAGTCGAGCGTGATGGTCGCGCTGCGCGGGCGCGAGATTGTGACGGTCCCGCTGACCGAGGCGGTCGCCCATCTGCGACTTGTCGATCCCGCAGGCGAACTGGTGCGCGCCTCTCGAAGCGTCGGGACGACCTTTGGCGACTAGATGCAAGCAGGCCGGTCCGGCCCGCGTTGACACCGGAGGGGCCGCGCCCTAGCTTCAAGAACGTGACCCGAGCGTCACCCCTCCACCGCGCTGAACGCGGGTCGATCCTCGGGGGGCGCAAGAGGCAAAGGGTGAGGAGGAGCGTGTGCGCGAGATCCGCCCGATTCCGTCCCTCTCGCTTCTCGGGGCGCTCATCCTCGTCGCTCTGGCTCCCTGCGCTTCGATCCCCTGCCTCGATCGCCTCGCGAGCGGCGGCGAGGCCCGCGCATCCACATGGCGAGAACCTCCGGTCGCGAGGAATCAGGAGCGCCCCCGGTTCCTGTTCGATGCCGGCGCGATCTGGGGGCTCGGCGGACCCGCGCTCGAGATCGTCGTCGAGATTCCATATCCCGAGCTGATGTTCCGGCTGGAGGATGGCGCTTACCGCGCCGCCTTCGACCTGATCGTCGTGCTGCGCCAGGGGAAGCGCCAGATCGGAGGGGACCTCTGGCACGAATCGATCGCCGCGCGCTCCCAGGCGGAGACTCGTTCCCGTTCGAGCATCTACCGGCGGAGGTTGATCCTGCCCGCCCGGCCCGGGGAGATCGACGTCGAGGTCACGGTCAGCGAGACCGCGTCCGGGAACGAGGGGCGCGTGCGCCAGCGGATCGACGTGCGTGATCTCAAGAAAGATGAGGTGCGGATCGAGAAGATCTGGTTCGAGCGATGCCCGACCGATTCCGCTTCCTCGCCGCGGGCGGGACCGGTGGAGACGATCGTCTCCCGCCGCTTCGGCTCCTCCGCGGGACCGGTCTGCGTGCGCTCGTCGGCGAGAATGCGCGGGATCGACCCGGAGGCGGGCCTCAGGGCTTCCTGGAAGGTGGTCGGGGCGAGAAGAGAGGCGATCCTCCAGGGGGACCTGACGCCCGCCTCGATCGGCGACAGCGTCCCTCTCTCCTTCCGGCTTCCCCTCGAGACGCTCTGGCTGGGGGGATACGAGCTTCTGATCGACATCGAGATCGCAAGGAAGAAGGCGACGCGGCTCGTCGCCTTCGAGATGGACGAAACGATGGTCAGCCTCGATCACAACCCTGAGGAGAGCATCGCGCTCATCCGCTACATCGCCTCCGTGGAGGAGATCGCGCTCCTCGAGGACGCCGATCCGGCCGTGAGGGGCAAGGCCTGGGATGAGTTCTGGAGAAAGCGCGACCCGACGCCCGGCACCGATGTCAACGAGTTCAAGGAGGAGTTCTTCCACCGGGTGAGGTATGCGAACGAGAACTTCAGCAGCCTCGGCCCCGGATGGAGAACCGACCGCGGCATGATCTACATCCAGTACGGTCCGCCGGATCAGGTCGAGAGTTTCCCCCACAACATCGACGGTCCGCCTTACGAGATCTGGACCTACTACGCAGAGAGCAAACGCTTCGTCTTCGTGGACTACGACGGTTTCGGGCGCTACGAGCTCCACACGCCGGGCCGTTTTCGCTGAGATGAAGTCGCGGCGGGCGGAATGCAGGATCGTCGCCGTCCCGGTCCTGGAGTTGCGACGGCGCCCGGATCACCGCTCCGAGTGCGTGACGGAGTGTCTCATGGGCTCTCGTCTCCTCGTCGAGCGTTCCTCGCTGGACGGCCGGTGGCTCCACGTCCTCGCCCCGGATGGGTACCGAGCCTGGGCGCGCAGCTGGGGCACCGCGCCCTCCGGATCCCCCTGGGGCGCGCGCGAGAGAGCTTGCCGCGCGGTTCGAGCCGCCTTCTCCCATGTTCACGCGGGACCGGATGCGGACAGCGCCATCGTCACGCCGGTGGCGATGGGTTGCAGGATCGTCCTCGCAGGTCGTCGGGCGGGAGATTGGCGGCCCGTGATCCTGCCCGATGGCCGGGAGGGATGGATCCCTGAAGCCGACACGGAGGTGGATGGGAGGGGGATGGCCAGCCTGTTCTGGTCCCCGCCGGTCAGGGGAATGCCCAGGCTCGGCCCGAGGAGCTTCGCGAGGGCCCGTCTTCGCAGGGTCATCGAGCGGGCGCGGCAACTGATCGGCACGCCCTATCGGTGGGGAGGCGCGTCGGCCTGGGGGCTCGATTGCTCGGGGTTCGTGCGCCTCGTCTTCGGTCTCGAGGGGATCGCGCTGCCGAGGGATGCGAGGGATCAGGCGAGCGCCCTCGCGCGGTGGCTGGCCACGACCGACCGCGGCGGCCTCCGAACGGGCGACCTGGTCTTCTTCGGGCGCTCGATGGAAGCGATCGATCACGTTGGATTGGTCGTGGAGGGGGGGCGGGGGAGAGTCCTGCACGCGAGCGGGAGTGTCCGCCTCTCGAGCCTCGATGAAGGCGACCCTCTCTTCGAGCCGGCGCTCCTCGCCAGGGTCCGGGCCGTCGCCCGCCCGCCGTGGTCCGGTCGGAAGAAGTACTCTGGAAGCAGTCTAAAGACGCCGAAGAGGCGAGAAGAGGGAAGTTGACAGCGGAAGGGTTCAAGACTAGATTGTGAAGTAGATCACAACAGTCCACGGAGCGCCAACTCGGTGTGGGGAGGTGGGTGATGGAGGTTCCGTCGGCGGTGCTTCGTGACCTGGTGGCTGAAGCCACCGGGCAAAGAGCCTTTCGTTGCTATCAGTGCGGGAACTGCTCGGCCGGTTGCCCGATGGCCGGCAAGGGCGACATGCTTCCGCATCTCGTCTTCAGGCTCCTTCAGCTCGGCGACGATTCTCCCGTGCGATCGATCCAGCCCTGGCTCTGCGTCGGATGCCAGACCTGCGCGGTGAGATGCCCGCAGGACCTCGATCTATCGCTCGTGATGGACGCGCTTCGCGCCGAGGCGATGCGCAGGGGAACAGTCCCCGACGAGGCGAAGAGGATCGCCGCCTTCAACAAGATCTTCCTTGAACAGATCCTCGACGGAGGGCGGTTGAGCGAAGTCCAGCTCGGCGCCATCTACAATCTGCGCACGCTCGCGCCGTTCCAGAATCTCACATCCGTGCCCGCGCTCCTCCGCAGGGGGAAGATCCGCATCGGAGGCAAGGCGGTGCGCGGTCCGGGCGCCGCCCGCCGCGGCGGGGGGAAGCCATGAGCGCCTATGCCTACTTTCCGGGCTGCTCGCTCCACGCGACCGCGAGGGAGTATGACGAGTCGATCCGCGCCGTCGCGGACGCTCTCAAGATCGGCCTGAATGAGATCGAGGACTGGTGCTGCTGCGGAGCGACGCCCGCCCACGCCCTCGATCCGCGCTCGGCCCAGATCCTCGGCCTCTGGAACCTCGCGCACGCCTCGAAGGGCCAGGCCGGCCCGGTGCTGACCGGCTGCGCCTCCTGCTTCTCCCGCCTCCGCGCCGTCAAGAACGAGATCCAGGAGAGGGAGGAGCACATCCGCGGGGCGCGCGAGGCCTTGGGCCTCGACATCGATCCGCGGCTCGAGATCCTCCACGTTGCGCAGGTTCTGGCGGGGGAGGAGATCCGCGAGGAGATCAAGGCCCGCCTCTCACATCCCCTCAAGGGTCTCAGGGTGGCCTGCTACTACGGCTGCTTGTTGACGCGCCCGCGGGGCGCGGGGGCGGTAGACGATGTGGAAGCGCCGCGCATTCTGGAGGATCTCGTCGAACTGGTCGGGGCCGAGGCGGTCGATTGGCCGCTACGCCTCGACTGTTGCGGAGCATCGATGGCGATGCCCCGGCCCGATCTTGTCCGGGAGCTCTCCGGGAAGATCCTCATGATGGCGCACGAGCGGGGGGCGAAGGTCCTCATGGTCGCCTGTCCCCTCTGCCACTCGAATCTCGACTTCCAGCAGGAGGCGATCCTGCGCGAGTTGGGCCAGTCGTTCCGGATCCCCGTGCTCTACCTGACACAGCTCGTCGGGCTAGCGCTGGGGATCGATCCGGGCCGTCTGGGGCTGGGGCGTCACTTCGTGCCTGTTCCCGTGCGGGAGCTGGTGCCGGCGGAGGGTGCAAGCTGTGTCTAGGATCGGCGTCTTCGTCTGCCACTGCGGAGAGAACATCGGCCGCACCGTCGACTGCGCGCGCGTCGCCGAGGCGGTCCGCAGCCTTCCTGGGGTCCGGCACTCGGTCGACTACAAGTACATGTGCTCCGATCCGGGGCAGAACATGATCCGCCAGGCGATTCAGGAGCAGAAGCTCGACGGCGTCGTGGTGGCCGCCTGCAGCCCCGCGATGCACGAGCCGACCTTCCGCCGGGCCGCCGCGAACGAGGGGTTGAATCCATTCCGGTGCGAGATGGTGAACGCCCGCGAGCACTGCTCTTGGGTCCACGAGAATCGGGAAGAGGCGACCGAGAAGGCGATCGACCTTGTCCGGATGATGATCGAGAAGGTCAAGCGCAACGAGAACCTCTATCCGATCCAGGTTCCGATCACGCGCCGGGCGCTCGTCGTGGGGGGCGGGATCGCCGGGATCCAGGCGGCCCTCGATCTGGCGAACGCCGGAATCTCGACAGTCCTCGTAGAGAAGGAGCCCTCGATCGGCGGCCACATGAGCCAGCTCTCCGAGACCTTCCCCACGCTCGACTGCTCGCAGTGCATCCTCACGCCCCGCATGGTCGAGGTTGCGCAGCACCCGCTGATCACGTTGCACACCTACTCCGAGGTCGAGAAGGTCGACGGTTATATTGGCAACTTCAAGGTGACGGTCCGCAAGAGGGCGCGTTACGTCGATATGTCGAAGTGCACGGGCTGCGGCGTCTGCCAGCAGAAGTGCCCGCAGAAGAAGATCCCATCGACCTTCGACGCGGGACTCGGGATGCGCCCCGCGATCTACGTTCCCTTCCCGCAGGCTGTGCCCAACAAGCCTGTGATCGATCGCGACAACTGCACCTACTTCAAGAACGGGAAGTGCGGCGTTTGCAAGAAGCTCTGCGGCCCGCAGGCCATCGATTTCGAGCAGGTCGACGAGCTGGTTGTGGAGCAGGTCGGAGCTGTCATCCTGGCGACGGGCTACTCGCTCTACGACATAGGCGTCCAACAGGAGTCCCTGCGCGGCTATCCGGAGTACGGCGGCGGGAAGATCGCGGACGTGATCGATGGGCTCCAGTTCGAGAGGCTCGCCTCCGCGTCGGGCCCCACGGGAGGGGAGATCCGCCGG
>VGJL01000162.1 GCA_016867495.1 Candidatus Eisenbacteria bacterium
GATCGAGGAAGAGGAGATCGGGACGGAGATCGCGGATCGCCCGCAGGGCCTCCGGGCCTCCGCGAGCCGGCGACAGCAGCCGGATGCCGGGCGTGAGAAGGGAGAGGGTGGAGTGGATCTGCCCGACGACGCACGCGGAGGCATCGACCACGAGGCACCTGACGGGCTGGCTCAGCCCCCTTCCCGTCTCCACGATCGTCCCGCGACTCATCCGCTCAGGCTCGAAGGGCATCCTTGCGCCGTTCGCCCGCCAGCGCGCGCGCGATCCGCACCGTCCCGCTCGAGAGGATCCTCTCGACAGCCTGCGGGGAAGTGCGCATGACGCGCGCGATCGCCTGGACCGTGAGCCCCTCGCAATGATAGAGCGCGAAGGCGAGCCGCTGTCTCGACGTGAAGCCGCCGACCGCCGCGCGGACGACTCTTCGCTCGAAGAAGATCGCCTTCGCGGATTCCGGCCGCCGCTTCTTTCCGCCGCCGAACGGAACGATGGGCATCTGATCCCCCTTCCCGGGCGCGGGTCGCCCCGGCGAGGATCGATGCAACAGGCATGCCACAGGCGCGCTCCGCGTGCGACGGCCGATATGGACATGGAATGACGGGTCTTGTCGGGCTGGCGGCTCCCGGGATAGGAGCTTCGATCTCGCCCGCCGGCAAGAGATCGATCGGTCCTCCGACCGGCGCAGGTCAGAAGCTGGCCGAGTCGCCTTCCTCGATCCCCCCCTCGCGAAGCTTGGACCGCAGCGTCTGCCGGCTGATCCCGAGGACCTCGGCCGCCTTGGTCTTGTTTCCCGCGACGCACGAGAGCGTGTGGTTGATCGCCGCCAGCTCGATCTCCTGCAGGGTGGCAAGGCGCTCCGACGGGAAGGCGATCGCCGCGGACGTCTTCTGTCCTCGGGGAGTCGCGGCCCCGGCCGCGATCTGCTGCGGAAGGTGCTCCGGACGGATCTCATCGTCCTGCGTCATCAGGACCATTCTCTCTATCAGATTGCGCAGCTCCCGCACGTTTCCGGGCCAGGAGTGGAACAGGAGCAGATCCATCGCCTTCGGAGAGATCTCCCGGATGCTCCGGCCGAGCTCGCGGTTGAACCGATCGAGGAAGTGCCGCGCGAGGACCGGGATGTCATCCCTCCGATCCCGCAGAGGCGGGACATGGACCGGAATCACATCGAGGCGGTAATAGAGATCCTCCCTGAACCTGCCCGCCTCGACCTCTTGGACCAGGTCCTTGTTGGTCGCGGCGATCACGCGGACATGCACCCGCAAGTCGTACGTCGATCCCAGCCTCCGGAACGACTTCGTCTCCAGGACGCGCAAGAGCTTCGCCTGCATCGAGGCGGGCATCTCGGCGATCTCGTCGAGGAAGAGGCTGCCGCGGTCGGCCATCTCAAAGAGGCCGCGCCTGCTCCCCTTCGCGTCGGTGAAGGCTCCCCTCTCATGCCCGAAGAGCTCCGATTCGACGAGATTCTCAGGCACCGCGCTGCAGTTGAAGTCGACGAAGGGGCCGGAGCCCACGGGGCTCGTGGCGTGGATCTGGCGCGCGATCAGCTCCTTGCCCACGCCCGTCTCTCCCCGGATGAGGACGGTCGAGGAGGGGCTTGAAGCGGCCCGGCGAACCTGCTCGAGCAGCTCGCGGATCTTCTGGCTCGATCCGAAGACATCCAGGGGGCTGAAGACCTTCTCCTGCTGCTGCCTCAGGATCTCGACCTCCCGGCGCAGTTGAGAGGTCGAGAGAGCCGATGCGATCAGGAGCTTCAGCTGGTTCACGTCGAGCGGTTTCGTGATGTACTGGAAACACCCGAGCTTGGTCGCCTCGACCGCCGAGTCGATCCGCCCGTAGGCGGTCATCATGATGGTGATCACCTCCGGGAAGCGCCGGCGGATCTCCCTCAGAATCTCGATCCCGTCCTCTCCCGATTCCTTGAGCTTCTGGTCGAGCAAGACCAGGTCGATCATCTCGCTGGCGAGCAGAGAGAAGGCCTCCTTGCCGTTGGCCGCCGTCTGGACCGAGGTCGTCTCGCCCGCGAGCGCCTCGGCCAGCGAGACGCGGATCGAGACCTCGTCGTCGACGATCAAGAGACGGTGGATGGCCTCATCCATTTGCTTTCCGTCTCTCACCTTCCCTCCTCTCGATCGGAAGATCGATCATCACCGTGGTCCCCTTGTTCTCGATCGAGTGCACCGTGATGAACCCGCCATGTTCCATGATGATCGATTGCGAGATGGACAGCCCCAACCCGGTCCCCTTCGATCGCGTCGTGAAGAACGGGTCGAAGATCCTCCCCAGCGCCTCCTTCGAGATCCCCTTGCCGGTGTCGCGGACGCGGATCTGCAGGTATCGCTTCAGAGGCGCTTCTCGATCGTAGCGGATCCTGTCGCTCTTGCGCTGGCCGATTCCGCGGCGCAGGTGCGGCCGGCGGCGGATCACGGAGGACTCCACGGCCAGGTGGCCCCCGTCGGGCATCGCCTCGACCGCGTTGCGGAATACATTCAAGAGGACCTGGGTGATCTGCTCCGGATCGATATGGATGGCCGGGATCCGCCCGCGGGCCTTCAGCTCGACGCTGATTCCAAGCCTCCTCATCCGCTCACCCTCGATCTCGAGGACGCGCATCAGGATCCCGTGGATCTCCTCCTGCCGCAGACGGGGCTGACCCGGGCGGGCGTAGGACAGGAGGGAATCGACGATGCGGTTGAGCCGGGTCGCCTCGTCCAGGATGATCTGGACGAGCCGCTGCATCGGATCCTCGCGCGCGATGCGATCCCTGAGGACCTGCGCGCAGTTGCCGATCCCCGTCAGCGGATTGCGGATCTCGTGCGCGACGCCGGCCGAGAGTTCTCCGATCGATGCCAGGCGCTCGCGCCTCCGCCTGTCCTCCTCGAACGCGCGCTCCTCGGATGTGTCGCGCAGAAGGACCAGGAGCCCGTCGGCCGACTCTCCCGCGCCCGGCGGGATCCTCTGCATCTGCACCCAGACCGGTTTCTCGCTCCCATCTCGATCGAGGAGGTAGAGCTCGGCCCGCGTCGCCTTTCCCTTCAGGCCGAGCAGAAGGGGGTTGTCGCCGATGCCCGCGGGCCGGAAGACCCTGAGGCAATCCGATCCGATCGCCTCCCCCCTCCGGAACCCGAGCACCTTCTCCGCTTCCGGACTGAGATCCAGGACCTTCCCGGCGCTGTCGATCAGGATGACTCCCAGAGGAAGGGACGAAAGAAGGATCTCATGCACGCTCGCGAGCTCTCGATGCGCCCGCCCGCAGGTCTCGGCCCGCAGGCGCGAGGCGATGGCCGCCGCGATCGATTCCCGACCCCTGGCGCTTCCCAGAGGATGCGGGCCGCTCGATGTCGCCCCGAACGCGAGGATCGCGGCCACTCCTTCCTCGTCGCCGATCGGAAGAAGGAAGACTCCGCGCTTCGCGGGACTCGCGGGAGAACGGCCCGGCCGCGCGGGGAGAGGGAGGGGCTTTCCGGGAAGCGGGCTCTTCCAGGCGGCGGCATCCTCGAGAACCGGCGCGAGGTTGGCCGGAGGCGTCCACCGGAGGCTCGAGGAGCGCAGCACGGGCTTTCCGCCGTCGCCGCTTCGCACGTAGAGCCCGAAGCGGCATCGCCCGAGCGACCGCCGGAGCGTCTGTGTCAGGGTATCCATGCCGCCGCGCCACACTAACAGCGCGACCGCCAGCCCCTCAAGTCCTTTTGATCGGCGTGATCCGCGCCCCGTCGATGCGCGGGAACCGTCTTCGCTTTCTCCTCCTGCAGTACTCGCGGAAGAGGTAACGAAGGACGATGAGACGTTCGCCCTCTGTGATGCGGTCGAAGGTCAGGGCGGCGCGCCTGGGGCTTGCCTGCATGCGCACGACCCGGGCCGAGAGCCGCATGAGCTCTCCGGACGGAGCGATTGGCAGGCCGAGGCGCACCCGTGCCCCGGGGGCCAGGAGTCCCCCCGGATCGTCGAGCAGGATTCCGCTGCCGGAGAGATTGGAGGCCCGGAGCATCGGCGTCGTCACCGATCGGGACCGGGTCTCGACGAGGGCCGCCAAACGGACCGGCATCCTGAAGTAGCCTCGCATCTGCCTCCGCTTGGGGCATGAGGGATCGAGCTTCAGGACTCCTCGGCCCTCCCCGCCGGCCTCCGCCACGATGGCCCAGTAGCAGAAGAGACCGAACGGGCGGGCCGCGCGCAGCTGCAATCCGGTTCCGGCAGCCCATGGAAACGGGGCGTCGGAGCCGGTCAGGGACTCGACTTCGAGAAGGCGATCGCTGCGCGCCAGGATGCGCACCTTGCCGCGCGAGCCGGCCCTGGGATCCTCCAGAACCACGATCGCTCGCGGCCCCAGGATCCGCGCCCTCGAACGCTCAGGGGGAGGAGAGGCCTTCATCTTCGCCTGCGCTGGGAGTTCCTCCCCCGCTCCGTCCTCAGCGACGCCAGCAAGCGGCGGATCATCTCCTCGAGCACTTCAGGCCGATCGTAGTAGCCATCGCGAATGCGGCAGCGAACCAGCCTGATCTTGTCCGCGCGGGCAGCGGGCGAAGAGCCCTCGGCCTCCTCGGAAGCGTCGGTCCCCCGCCATTCCTCGCGAGCCCGCAGGTAGCGCGCATAGGAGACCACCTTTCCCCCCTCCGGAGAGGGAACGGACTTGCCCGCGCCTCGCTCGTCGCCACTTCTGCTCACGCCCGACCTCCGGGTGCAGGGGGACCGGGGGACGCGCTCCCCCGGGCCGAAACCCCACGACTACCGAATGAATCGGCCCGTCAAGCGCCGACCTGAAGGGCGAGTCTGCTCGCGGAGCGCGACCCCGCGCCGGGCTCGGCCACTCGCGTCTCTCGCGGGGCGCCGGGGGCGGCGCGCGCAGTGGGCCGGGCCGGGTCAGTCGGACGGCTTCTGCGTCGGGCGGCTCTTCTGGATGATCTGCGCGGCCTCGCGGAGGGTTCGGGAGGACACGTTCGCCGCGCGCCGGTTCTCCTCCCGGATCCGTTCGTAGATCTCCTCGCGATGAACCGCGACATCGGGAGGGGCGTCGATGCCGAGCTTGACCTGCCCCCCCTTGATGTCGAGGATCACGATGCGGATTCGCTCACCGATCCGTATGTTCTCGCCCAACTTCCGTGTCAGGATCAGCATCCGGATTCCTCAGGGCCTGCGCGGTCAGGCCACACGCCGATCGACGATGCGCACGGTCGTCTCGAAGCGTCCGCCTTCCTCGCCGGGCTCCTTCATCAAGCGCATCGGCTGCCTTGCGGAGTGTCTCGCGCTGTAGACAAGGATCTGCCTGGCCAGGCCGCTCCTGCGGTTGACGATGATGGGGCCCTTGAGATCTCCGACCACCCATCCGGTCTTCTCATCGATGGAGACGATCACCAGGACCTCGAGCGGATCCCCTTCCTTGAGATCCAGGAGATCCATGTCCATCTCGTTGAGCGTCAGGTGATACGCCTCGCGGACGAAGTAGCCTGGATCGGCGAGCGCGAAGGCGAGATCGGGATCGGCCATCGAGACGAGCCACCGAAACGGCTCATACTCCTCGTGCTCGCATAGAAGGAAGCTGTGGTGCCTCTCGAAACCGATCAGCCCCTCGGGCATCTCGACCTGCTCGGCGTCCCGGGGATCGATCTCGCCAAGCTCGCGGCATCTGATCTTCGCCATCAAGACACTTCCTGTGGTTGCATCCGTACCTCCGGGTCGCTCCTTGCCCCGATCGTGCGGATCTTGCCTGCCGGCACGAAGGCCGGGGGCCCCTCGAAGGCAGTGATCGGGCGATCGGAGCCCCCTTCTTGAGCCATCTCTCGCCTGGCGGCGGGGAAAAGTTCGGGGCGGGGGGAAGCTGGGGAGAATGGCCCGGCCGCCGCCGACCGAGAGGGATCGCGGCCGGCGCCAGC
>VGJL01000163.1 GCA_016867495.1 Candidatus Eisenbacteria bacterium
CGCGTGACCGGAGCGCCCCTCCTGTCCCTGCGCAGCAGTCCCAGGGTCAGATGGATGACAACGCTCGCCGCCGCGGTGACCGGCAGGAGAAGGAGATCGAGGGCGAAGAGGGGGCGCGAAGCCCCCGTGAGGACCGACTCGGCTCGCGGCCTCGCGGCGGCTTTCGGGAGCACCTGCCCGAAGACAAGGATGACGATGGTGACGACGACGGTCGCGGCCAGGGTGGCGGCTGCGGTCGGGCCCATCCACCGATGAGCAAGACCCGTCGCGAGCGCCGCCGCGGCGGCGGCCGCGAGCGTGTTGCAGACCAGGAGCGTGACCAGGATCTGTTCCCTGCGGTTCAAGAGATCGAGCGCCAGGTCGCCGCCGCCCTTGCGCGATCGCGCGTGGGCCCTCAGGCGCATCCTCTCGGACGCAAGCAGGGCCATCTCCATTCCCTCGAAGAGGGCCACGCCGATCAGGCAGACCAGGAAGAGCAACGCCTGCAAGCTCGACGGACTCACGCCTCCTCCTCGGCGGGAATGCGACGGACGCGCGCCCGGAGAACTCTGTGGCGGCCGACATCGAGAATCTCGAAGCGAAGGTCGCGCCAGCCCAGGACCGTCCCCTTGCGCGGGAAGCCGCCGTGGAGGCGGCAGAGGAAGCCGCTCACCGTCGCCACATGCTCCTGCGGAAACTCCACACCCATTCGCTCGCCGAGGTCCTGGAGCGAGACGCTTCCCCTCACCTCGCACAGATCTTCCTCGAGGCCGACGATCTCCTCCTCGCCCTTCTCGTACTCGTCGAACAGCTCTCCGACGACCTCCTCGACCAGATCCTCCCGCGTGATGATCCCGACCGTGTCGCCATACTCGTTCACGACGATCGCCATCCGGTGCCGCTCCTTGCGCATGTCGTGAAACACCCGGTCGGCCGGAGCCTTGTCTGGAACATAGAGGACGGGCTGGACGAGGGCGCCGATCCGGTCGGTCGGCTCGAGGAGGAAGGCGCGCGAGGAGACGTAGCCGACGATTCCATCGACCGTCCTCTCGTAGATCGGGATCCTGGAGTGTTTGGACGTTGTGATCAACTCCAGCAGCTCTGCGCGCGTGATCGTGGCTGGAGCCGCGATCAGATCCACCCTCGGGGTCATCACCTCCTCGGCCGTCGTCCTCGAGAACGAGAGGATGTTCTGGACCAGACGGCTCTCGACCTTGCTCATCCCCGAGCCCTCGTCGATCTCCTCGAGCACGGCCCGCAGCTCCGTCCTGGTGACGCGGCGGCTCAGCCCCTCGGGCGCGCCGGGGATGCGGAGCAGGGCGAGGAAGGCTCGACCCATATGGGTCATACCCCATGTGAGGGGAGCCAGCAGCGGTCGAACGGCCGCGAGGGGGATCGCTGCGAGGTAGGCGAGGGAACGGGGGAAGTGGACCCCGAAGGTCTTGGGGAGGATCTCGCAGAAGAAGAGGATCAGGACCGTCGCCGCCGGGATGGCGACCTTGAGCCCCGACGGCCCGAAGCGGTCGAGCGCCAAAGAGGTCAGGGTGGCGGAGAGCCCCGCATTGACGAGGGTGTTGCCCACCAGCAGCGAATTCAGAAGCCGCTGCGGATCCCGAAGGAGACCGCGCAGGGTGCGTGACAGCCGCGTCCTGCCCCCCTCGATCTGGCGGAGCTGCAGATGGTTGAGGGAGACGAGCGCCGCCTCTGCGCCCGAGAAGAGCGCGGAGGCGACGACGAGGACGACGACGAGAAGAGTGGTAGCTTCTTCCATCCGTGAGGTTTCGCTCTCCCCGGATTCTAGGAAGCGGAGGCGGGGCGGTCAAGGTCCGGCGCCGCGGGCCAGATCCCATCCGGCGGTCCCCACGGGAGGATTGAGCGGGGGCGGCGAGGCGTGCTATGTTCGTTTATTGTGCCCGGAAGCAGGCACTCTCTGAGGAGGATCCCGAGTCATGTTCGAGATGATGCGCCGCAACACCAAGCTGATCATGTGGATCACAGCAGCCTCATTCGTGTTGCTGATCTTTCTGGCATGGGGAGCCGAGTACCAGCTGGGCTCTGGCGGTGGAGGGCGCGCGGCGGGAGTCATCGGTCGCGTCAACGGCGAGCCGATCAAGGCCCGGGTGTATGAAGAGAGGATCCTCGTCGGCCGCGAGAACTGGGTGGCCCAGCGGGGCGCCAACCCGGACGAAGGCGAGGAGGTGCAGCTGCGCGACCAGGCATGGACCGACCTCCTCCAGGAGATGCTCCTGAGGCAGGAGATCGAGCGCCGCGGCATCGTTGCGACCGATCAGGAAGTGGCCGCCGCGATCCGCAACCAGCCGCTCCCCCAGATCGTCCAGAACCCGGAGTTCCAGACCAACGGCCAGTTCGACCAGTCGAAGTACCTCGCCGCCCTGGCGGATCCGGGCCGGGACTGGCTCTCCCTCGAGTTCTACTACCGCCAGGATCTTCCGAAACAGAAGCTGCAGCAGATGGTCATGGCCTCCGTGAAGATAGGCGACACTGAGATCCGCAAGCGCTTCGAGGAGGAGAGTGTGCGCGCGAAGGTGGCGTTCGCTTCCCTCCCGACCAATCTCTTCCGCGTCGATCCCCCGGAGGACGACGCCCCCGTGCGCGCACACTTCGAGTCGCATCGCGATGACTATCGAAGCGAGGAGCAGGCCTGGATCCAGTACGTGCGGATCGACAAGAAACCGACCGTCTCGGACACGCTGGCCGCCCGGGACTTGATCCTGCAGGCCGCCCGGGAGGCTGCGGACGGCGAGGACTTCCAGATCCTCGTCAGCGCCTATTCGGAAGCGATCACCCAACTCCGCGGCGGCGAGCAGGGCACCTACATGACTCGCGAGCAGTTCAGCGCGCCGAACGTGAGGGAGGCCGCCTTCTCGCTGCCCGTGGGCCAGGTGAGCGAGATCCTCCCGGAGGCCAACGGGTTCCATCTGATCCGCGTCGAGGATCGGCGCACCGACCAGGGCAATGATCAGGTCAAGATCGCCGACATCTTCGTCCCCATCACTCTCTCCGGGGAGACGATCACGAGCTACCGCGACCAGGCCTACAGCATCGCGGCGGAGGCGCAGCAGGAGATCGCGCTCTCCGAGATCGCTCAGAGGGAAGGCTTGCCGACTCTGGACGTCGGCCCCTTCGGCCGCCGTTCCTTCGTGCAGCGGCTCGGCCAGATTTCGGGCTTCTTCGACTGGGCCTTCAACGCGACTCCCGGCAAGATCTCCGCGATGGAGGGCTCTGACGCCTGGTTCGTCATCAAGATGGCCAAGCGGCGCCCCGCCGGCATCCCGCCCTTCGAGGAGGTCGCGGAGAGGGTCCGCAAGGACTACGTCGAGTCGCAGCAGGTCGCGATGGCCAGGGAATCCGGGCAGCGGATCCTCGACCTCGTCAGGGGCGGGACGCCTCTCGAGGAAGCGGCGAAGACCGTGTCGGGGGCGACGTTCGATCAGACGGATGAGTTCACGCGCCGGGGGTTCGCGCGGGGGTTGCCCAATGACGCGGCGATCATGTCGAGGGTCTTCAAGGATCCGATTGGCCTCGTGCCGGATGTCGTCACGAGCAAGCGCGGGGCCTACGTCATCCAGATCCTCTCGAGATCGACGCCCGACGAGGCGGCATACGCGGAGCAGCGCGAGATGCTCCGCAGATCGCTTGCGCAGACGCGGCGTCGCGAGGTCCTGACCCGGTGGATGGAGGATCTCCGCCACCAGGCCAAGATCGAGGACTACCGGGGCGAAGGCGAGATCTAGTCGAGGCGGCGCGGCGTGGGACTGGTCCGCCAGAGCGCCACGACGTTCGCCTCGCGCATCCTCATCACGATCGTCAACATCCCGATCTCGATCCTGGTCGCCCGTTCTCTGGGCGTCGAGGGGCAAGGGGTCTACGCGGCCGCGGGGGCCTTCCCCGCGCTCTGGGCGACCTTCTGGATCCTCGGCCTCGACGCCTCGCACACCTGGAGTCTGGCCGGTGGGCGGACATCCCTCGGCCGCGTGCTCGGGAACACCGCGGTCTGGCTGATTCTCCTCTCGCTCCTGGCGGTGCCGACCTACATGCTGGCGATCCGGCTGCTCGATCCGGAGAAGGCCCGCGCCCTTGTGCCCGTCCTCTGGATCACGGCGCTCATGATCCCCCTGCTGCTCGCACGGACGCTCCTGCTCTCCTGCTTCCTGGGAATGCACCAAGTCGACCAGTACAACCTCCTGAACGTCGTCAGCCAGATCGTGCTCCTGGTGCTTCTCGTCATCGCTCTCATGCTGGGTCGCGGGGGGACGCGGGCCGCGGTCGCGGCCCTGGCCTTCGCAAACGCGCTCCTCGTCGCCATCGCGATCGCATGGGTGATCAGGAGGAAGCCCCCTGACGATCCCGTCCGAACCGACCGGGCGCTGATGAAGACTTCCTTCTCCTATGGAGTGAGGGGTTACGGCGCGACCCTCTTCGGGCAGCTCAACTACAGATTCGACCAGGTTCTCGTCACCCACTTCGCGGGGGTCGCCGAGCAGGGGTACTACTCGATCGCGGTGCTGCTTGCCGAGAAGCTCGCACACATCACGAACTCGGTCCAGCTCGTCGTCTTCCCCCGCGTCTCGGCATCGACAACCGAAGATGCCAATCGGATCACGACGACCGCCTGTCGTCACGCTGTCTTCTGGGTCGGCATGGCCGCCCTCGCGATGTACGCCCTCGGGCGCGTCCTCATCCGCCTCCTTTACGGCTCCGCATTCCTCCCCGCCCTGTCGGCCCTCTTCTACCTGATACCCGGGATCTTCCTCCTCTCGTATTGGAAGGTCCTTGCGGTGGATCTCTCGGGGAGGAACCGCCGCTTTCCAACGACCCTCGCGAGCTTCATCGCCCTGGGGGTCAACACGCTCCTCAACTTCCACTGGATCCCGCGCCACGGGATGGTGGGGGCGGCATGGTCCTCCACGATCTCCTATGCCGTGCAGAGCTTCGTGCTGATCCTCTTCTTCCTGCGAATCACGGGGATCCCGGCGCGGAAGCTCTTCATCCCGGAGCGGGGCGATCTCGAGATCTACCGCCGTCTCATCGCCGGGCTCGGCAAGGGGAGAAAGGGGAAGTGACCATGCAGGATCGCGAGTGGGACGATCATCTCTCCTGGCACGCCGAGGCGACCTTCTACCACACGCGGATCTGGTCGCGGATCCTGCAAGCGGCCTTCCCGGCCCTCCGCGACGCAGGCATCTGGCTGTCGGCCCCAGGCGCCCGGGCGACTCTGCCCCTCCACGAGTGGAGGAGGCTCGGCGGAGCCTGGACGACCCTGCAATCGAGCTTCCCCTTCCTCTATGGAGGACCGGTTCCTCGCCGGATCGGCGAAGTCGATCTGATGGCGGAGGCGCTGCGGGCCCTCGCGGATCGAGGCCGGTCGTATGCCCTGGTTGGGAATCCGTTCGCGCCCGGTCCGGCGCAGAGCCCGAAGGAGACGTCCGTGTCGGAGGACAGGACGCACATCCTGACGCTCCCAGCCACACATGAGGAGTACTGGGACGGGGTCCTCTCGACGGCGAAGCGCAATGATGTTCGCCGCCTGACGAAGAAGGGAGTGACGGTGCGCCTGGACGAGGACGGCGCGCAGGCGGGCACGATCTATCGATTCTATCGACTGAGCTTCGCGCGGTGGGGGGGTCGGCCCGGCCTGGTCTACCCGGAGGGGCTCTACCGCGCGATGTTGCGGCTCGGGGAGGGCCATGTCCGCCTCTACGTTGCCGAGCATGAGGGGAGGGTCCTGGGAGGGGCTTTCATCGTGCGCTGGAACGGCCATGTCCACTACCACGCCGGCTACTTCGACCACGAGGCCCGCTCGCTCCGGCCCAACGTCCTGCTCCAGGAGAGGATCATCCGCGACGCCAT
>VGJL01000164.1 GCA_016867495.1 Candidatus Eisenbacteria bacterium
ATCTGGGCCAGCCTCGATCCGGGCTCGTGGCGCGTGCGGAAATAGCTGCGGACGCGCGGCGGCAGGCTCTTCGCCTTGCCGACATAGAGCACCTCGCCGGCGCTGTCGCGAAAGAGATAGACGCCCGGCCGCCGCGGCAGCATGCGCAGCCGCTCCTCCAGAAGCTTCATCCCTTCCTCCGCAGCCTCCCTCCGAGGATCGTCCAGAGGTCCCGCGGCTCCTCCGCGCCCATCGCCGTGAGCACGACGATATAGGCGAGGATTCCGCCGGTCCCCGCTGCCGCGAGACGGGGCGGGGCCGGGAGGGGGATCCAGCGGTCGCACGCGTAGGCTACGCAGCCGCCCAGGAGCGAAGCCGCCAGGAAACGTCCTGCCGCGGCGACGAGCCCCGCCGGCGGATCGAGCCCGAGATTCTTCCTGAGACCGCGAAAGAGAAGGACGACGTTCAGGAAGCTCGCAAGGGCGGTGGCCAGCGCAAGTCCGCCGAGCTGCAGAGGCCCCATGAGAACGAGGATGAGGGCGATGTTCGCGAACATGGCGGTGATGGAGCATCGAACAGGATAGCGCGTGTTCTGGTGAGCGTAGAACACGGGCACCAGGGACTTGACCGAGCCGTAGGCGCAGAGGCCGACCGAGTAGAACGAGAGAGCGACGGTGGTCATCCTGAGGGAGTCGCCCGTCCGGAACGCGCCCCGCTCGAAGAGGACGGTGAGGATCGGCCTGGCCAGCACGATGAGCAGCACGCTCGCAGGAACCAGGACGAGCCAGGTCAGACGAAGGCTGAATCCGAAGGTGTCGCGGAGCGCGTCCCTCTGGCCTGCCGCCGCCTGTCGGGAGAGAGCGGGAAGAACCGCTGTTCCCAGGGCCACGGCGAAGATCCCGAGCGGGAGCTGCATGACGCGCTGACCGTACTCGAGGGCCGCGACGCTTCCCGCCTCCAGGCTGGATGCCATCAGCGTGTCGACGAAAACGTTGATCTCAGCGGCGGCGATCCCGACGACCCCTGGAAGCATCAGCAGGGCCACTTGCCTGATGCCCGGATGACGAATCGCCCAACGCAGGCGCGGCCGGATCTTCCGCCGCAGGAGCGGCGGGAGTTGGATGCCGACCTGAAGACAGCCTCCTACAAGCACGGCCCCCGCAAGGCCGTAGATCTGACGCTCGGGCGTCACCCCGAGTCGGGGGCAGACGAAGAGCGCTCCGAGAATCATGGCCACATTCAGCAAGGCCGGCGAGAATGCGGGCGCGGAGAAGTGGCCGAGGCAGTTCAGCACGGCCATCATCAGGGTGGCCAGCGAGATCAGGAGGATGTAGGGAAAGAGAAACTGCGTGAGACGGACCGTGAGATCGATCTTCCCGGGGACCGATTCGAACCCCTGGACGATGAGCGGCACGACGAGCGGAGCCAGCAGGATCCCCAGGAGACTCACGGCCAGCAGGCAAAGGAGGAAGATCGTCGCGAAGGCGTGGAGGAAGTCCTCGAACTCCCCGCGGTCCTTCTCTTCGATGTAGCGGGCGAGGACCGGGACGAAAGCCGCGCTCAAGGCCCCCTCCGCGAAGAGGGCTCGCAGGAGGTTGGGCAGCCGAAAGGCGACTGTGAAGGCGTCGGCGGCGGGTCCGGTTCCGAAGAGCCAGGCCCGGCTCATGTCGCGCCCGAGCCCTAGTAGACGCGAGGCGAACGTTCCCAGACCGAGCTGAGCCGCGGAGCGGATGAGGCCTGTTCTGTGGCCGTGACCGGGGCTCCCCGGCGCAGCGGGCCGCGTCTGGTCGATGGTCGAGGTCTGCACCGTCTAAGCCTAACACCCTGGCGGGGGGGTGGACAGTCGCCGCGGGTCCTGATAGGAACTGGCCGGGGGAGGCCACTCCCCCGCCGCGGGAGACTCCGGCGGCCGACCCCGGGTCGCTCGCCCTGCGGGAACGCGGCCGGCCTGTCGGCTTCCTCTCCGCCGGGTTTCTCGACGGCGGAACGGGGCGGATCGCAAGCGACCCGCCCCGCCTTGCCCCCGAGATGACTCGAACATCCGACCTACGGTTTAGGAAACCGCCGCTCTATCCTGCTGAGCTACGGGGGCCCTTCAGCGACAGCTCGGAGAAGCGGCCGAATCCTCCGGCCCCTCTCCCTTACGCATCATACATCAGAATCGCGTGGACAGGCGCATCGGCGAGTTTCTCTCGGCCGCTCAGAAAAGCCAGTTCGGCGATGAATCCGTATCCCGCGATCGTCGCCCCGCACCTTCGAATCAGCCGCCCCGACGCGGCCGCCGTCCCGCCGGTGGCGAGCAGATCGTCGACGACGAGAACGCGATCGGATTCCCGAAGCGCATCGTCGTGAACCTGGAGGGTGGCCCGCCCGTACTCGAGATCGTAGTCCTCCGAGAGGCAGTGCGACGGCAGCTTGCCGGGCTTGCGCAGAAGCACCAGGGGGAGGCGGGTTCTGAGAGCGAGCGCCGCCCCTACGACGAAGCCTCTCGCCTCCACCGCGGCCAGGTGCGAGACCCCTTCGTCCGCGAATCGACTCCAGAGCGCATCGATCGCTTCTGCGACGAGATCGGGCTTCAGGAGGAGGGTCGTGACGTCCCGGAACATGATGCCCGGTTTCGGGAAGTCAGGCACATCCCGGATCGCCTCGCGTAGACGGTCCTCCAGGCCGCGTCCCATCCCTTCCCTCCGTCTACGTACCGGTGGATTGGTCGGGGCGAGAGGATTCGAACCTCCGACCCCCTAGTCCCGAACCAGGTGCGCTACCAGCTGCGCTACGCCCCGACCGAATCGAAATCACCTCCACAGACGCTAGCACCGGCGGCGAAGGATGACAAGCGCCGACTCGCGCTCAGCGCCTCCCCTGGCGGGAGAGGCCGGCTATGCCTCGCTCGGCTCCGGCCATCCCTCGCGCCCGACAAGCGGAACGAAGGCGCACAGGCAATCCTCCTGCTCGCTCAGGCCATCGGCCGTTCGCTCGAAGATCTTCAATATCTGGTTGCCGCCTCCGCCGACCGGGATGACCAGGCGGCCGCCCACGGCGAGCTGGTCAAGAAGGCTCTTCGGCGCGCGGGGGGCGCCCGCCGTGACCACGATCCCGTCGTAAGGGGCGAACTGACTCCACCCCATCGATCCGTCTCCCATCCGCTGGATCACGTTCGGGCATCCGAGGGCGGCCAGGGCATTCTGCGCGCGCTGCGCGAGAGCCGGGATGCGCTCCACGGTGAAGACCGTTCGCACGAGGCAGGAGAGGATCGCCGCCTGGTAGCCTGAGCCGGTGCCGATCTCGAGGATCCGGTCGTCCGGCTCGGGCCGGAGGGCCTCGGTCATCAGGGCGACCATGTAGGGTTGCGAGATCGTCTGTCCTTGCCCGATCGGCATGGCGAAGTCGCCGTACGCGCTTCCTCGCATGGCCGGCTCGACGAAGAGCTCGCGGCGCACGCGCAGGAAAGCTCCCAGGACTCTGACGTCCTTGATGCCGCGCGCGCGGAGTTGCTGCTCGACCATCCGCCGCCGCGCGGCCGCCGGATCCGGGATCTCCTCCCGTGACGTCATCCGATTCCGCCCTCTTCCGGAAGGCCCAAGTCCCTGAGGAGCGGGAGCGATTCGTGATCCGTGAGATCGAGGTGGATCGGAGTGATCGACACGAAGCCGTCGCGAAGCGCGTGGCGGTCCGTTCCATCCTGCGGCTCGTCGATGCTGTCTTCTACTCCGATCCAGTAGTAGGGGCGCCCTCTGGGGTCGGTCTTGCGGATCACCTGGCCGGAGTAGGTTCTCGTCCCGAGCCGCGTCATCCGATACCCTCTGATCTCCTCGATCGGCAGGTTCGGGACGTTGACGTTCAGGAGAGTTCCCGGAGGCATGCCGCGGGAGACGATCCTCTCAATCAGCGAGCGGGCGACGTTGCCCGCCGCATCGAAGGACCCGGGGCGCCAGTCGGCGAGCGAGATCGCCAACGACGGGCGACCGAGCATCAACCCTTCGATGGCGGCCGCGACCGTCCCGGAGTAGGAGACGTCCTCGCTCGCGTTTGCCCCATGGTTGATGCCGGAGACCACGAGGTCGATCTTCGCTTCCGAGAGCTCATGCATTCCCCTGCAGGCGAGCAGGACGCAATCGGTCGGCGTGCCGTCCACGACGAAGACGCGCTCCTCCAAGCGGCGCACTCGCAGGGGCCGGTGGAGCGTCAGCGCGTGGCTCGCCCCGCTCTGCTCCCGCTCGGGCGCCACGACCCAGACGTGGCCCAGGGCGGCGAGGAAACGGCGGAGGACGGCAAGCCCCTCGGCGAAGATGCCGTCGTCGTTCGTGATCAGGATGTCCATCTGGCTCTCGAGAATCCGGGGCTCGGGAAAGGGATGGTCGGGGCGACTGGATTTGAACCAGCGACCACTTGCCCCCCATGCAAGTGCGCTACCAGGCTGCGCTACGCCCCGACCGCATCTGCCGGCTCAGGCTGTGTCTGGAGCCTGATCCCCGCAAGGAAAGTATCGGCCGAGGCGGCGCGGAATGCAAGCTGTCCGTTGCGCGTCCGTCGCCCGTCTCGGATGCGGCGGGGCCGCCTAGCGCTGGGGCCGTCGCGCGGAGCTCAGGCGCGCGAGGATCTCGCTCAGCTCGCCGCGGATCTCCGCAAGCCCCTGCGCCCACGGATTGTCGGTGGAGATGACCGCCTGGATCGCCTCGGGGTCGCTCCTCCGCGAAAGCCGCAAGCGCTCCTGCGCGCCCCGGATCGTGAATCCCCTCTCGTAAAGAAGGGTCTTCACCTTCCGGAGCCGCTCGACCTCGCGGGCCGTGTACATGCGGCTGCCCGAGCGGCCCTTGCGCGGCCGGACGGTGGGGAACTGCGTCTCCCAATAACGGAGCACATGAGGCTTGAGGTCGAGCATCTCGGCGACCTCGGAGATCGAATAGTAGGTCTTGTCGCGCGACTCGGGCTCTTCCCCAGCCCCCTCTTCGAATTCGCTCATCACTCCTCCTCCATCCGCGGCGGCCGCTCCATCAGGCCGCGCAGGGCGTCCCGTGGATCTAGGCTCTCGAAGAGGACTCGGTGGACTTGCTCGGAGATCGGCATCTCGACGCCACGCTCCCGGGCCAGTCGGACGGCCGATCGGGTCGTCGGGACCCCCTCCGCGACCTGCGTCATGCCCGCCATCGCCTCGGCCACCGGCACCCCTCGGCCGATCTGCTCGCCCAGAGTCCTGTTGCGGCTCAACGGGGAGGAACAGGTCGTCACCAGGTCTCCGACCCCCGCAAGGCCGAGAAAGGTCTCCCGCCTGGCGTTCATCGCGACTCCCAGTCGAGTGATCTCCGCGAGGCCGCGAGTGACCAGGGCTCCCTTCGCATTCGCGCCAAGCTCCATGCCGTCGGCGATTCCCGCCGCCAGCGCGATGACGTTCTTGAGGGAGGTCCCGAGCTCCACGCCGATCGGATCGCCGCTCGTATAGACGCGGAAGTCGGGTCCATGGAAGGCGGCCCGCACCTTCTCCGCGAGGGTCGCGTCGCTCGAGGCGGAGAGGACCGTGGTGGGCTTTCCCGCCGCGACCTCTCTGGCCAGGCTCGGCCCGGCGAGGGTGACCGGCTGAACCTCGGGCCACAGATCGCGGAGGACCTCGCTCATCCGCATGCCCGTTCCCTCTTCCAGTCCCTTGGTGGCGATCGCCCAGACGGAGCCCTCGCGAAAGCGGTCCGGAATCAGGCGCGCAACCGAGCGGAGATGAATCGATGGAACAGCCATGACCGCCAAGCCGCTCCCTTCCAGAGCCTCGCCCATGTCATACACTACATGAAGATTCGAAGGAAACTGGAATCCTGGCAGAAAGATAGAGTTCTCGCCCGCTCTCTCGAGTTCCT
>VGJL01000165.1 GCA_016867495.1 Candidatus Eisenbacteria bacterium
GCGGATTCCGAGCCGCCTGGACTCCGCCTGTAGGATCATGACCCTGTCCTTGTCCGCCATCTCGGAGGTGAGCGAGGCGGCCAGGAACTCGGCCGGGTAGTGGCGCTTCAACCATGCCGTCTGGTAGGCGACGAGCGCGTAGCCGGCGCTGTGGCTCTTGTTGAATCCATAGCCGGCGAAGTGCGCCATCAGATCGAAGACCCGCCGGGCGCACTCGCCCTTCACTCCGCGCCCGACCGCGCGCTCCACAAAGATCGCGCGCTGCTCGTCCATGATCTCCTGCTTCTTCTTGCCCATCGCGCGCCTGAGGAGATCCGCCTCTCCCAGGGAATAGCCGGCCAGGGCGCTCGCGATCTGGAGCACCTGCTCCTGGTAGACGATCACGCCGTAGGTTTCCTTGAGGATCGGCTCGAGCGACGAGTGCTCGTATCGGATCTGCTTCGCCCCATGCTTGCGCTGGATGAAGTCGTCGATCATGCCGCTGCCGAGGGGGCCGGGGCGATAGAGGGCGTTCATCGCGATCAGATCCTCGAGACAGTGGGGCTTCAGCTTGCGCAGGTAGTCGGTCATCCCGGAGGACTCGAACTGGAAGATCCCCACCGTCTCCCCGCCCGCGAAGAGACCGTAGACCGCGGAATCGTCCAGAGGGATCGAATCGAGATCGATCCGAACGCCGTGGTTCGCGCGGATCCCCTCAAGGCAGTCCTGCAAAACCGTCAGCGTTCTCAGACCCAGGAAGTCGATCTTGAGCAGACCGATCGCCTCGCAGGCGACCATGTCCCATTGCGTCGTCACCTCTCCCTCGGAGGAGCGATAGAGGGGCACCGTTTCCACCAGGGGCGTCGGGCTGATCACGACGCCGGCGGCGTGCGTCGACGCGTGTCGCGTGAGACCTTCCAGAACCCTTCCGGTGTCGACGAGCTCGCGAACACGCTCATCCGCGTCGTAGCGCTCCTTGAGTTCCGGGCTCTGCTCCAGGGCCTTTTCCAGCGTGATGTGAGGCGCCTGGGGGACCATCTTCGCGATCCGGTCGACCTCCCCGTAAGGGACGCCCATCACCCTCCCCACGTCCCGGACGACGGCGCGCGCCGCCATCGTGCCGAAGGTGATGATCTGCGTCACGTTCTCCGCCCCGTACTTGTCGATCACATAGCGAATCACCGAAGCTCGCCCTCGGTCCGAGAAGTCGACGTCGATGTCGGGCATGCTGATCCTCTCGGGATTCAGGAATCGCTCGAAGATCAGGTTGTAACGGATCGGATCGATGTTGGTGACGCCGAGGCAGTATGCGACGAGGCTCCCGGCCGCCGATCCGCGCCCGGGCCCCACTGGGATCCCCTCCTCGCGGGCGCGGTTGATGAAGTCCTGGACGATCAGGAAGTAGCCGGCGTAGTCCATCGCGTGGATGACGTCCAGCTCGTAGCGAAGCCGCGCCCTCAGCTCCTCGCCTGGAGCCGGGAAACGCCGAAGAAGCCCCTCCTCGCAGATGGCGTCGAGGTAGTGGTTCAGCGATGCGTAGGCGGGCGGACAGGGCAGATGGGGAAGGCGCAGCTTGCCGAACTCGAGCGAGACATCGCACTTCTCCGCGATGCGGATCGTGTTCTCCAGCGCCTCCGGCACTTCCCCGAAGAGCCGTTCCATCTCCTCCGCGCTCTTGAAGTACATCTGGTCGGACTCGAAGCGAAGCCGGTTCGCGTCCGAGCGCATCTTCCCCGTCTGGATGCACAGGAGGACATCCTGGGCGGCGGAGTGCCTGCCGAAGAGATAATGGCAGTCGTTGGAGGCGACCAGGGGGAAGCCTCCCTCCCTCGCGAGATCGATCAGCCTCCGCGTGGCGATCTTCTCTTCCGGCAGTCCGTGATCCTGCAGCTCGATGTAGAACTCGTCGAGCACTTCACGGTAGTAGCGAGCCGCCTCGAGGGCCGTCTCGTACTTCTCGCCCCGCACGAGGCAGTTCACCTCGCCATGAAGGCAGGCCGAGAGGCCGATCAGCCCCTCCCCGTGCCGGCTGAGGATCTCCCTGTCGATGCGGGGCCGCTGATAGAGCCCTTCGAGGAAGGCTCGGCTCGAGAGTTCCAGCAGATTCCGATAGCCTGTCTGGTTCCTCGCGAGGAGAATCAGATGGTAGTTGTTCCTCTCCCCTCGATGCGGAGTGCGATCGTGGCGCGATCCGGGAGTGATGTAGGTCTCGATCCCGAGAACGGGGCGCACTCCCTGGGAGACCGCCTCTCTGTAGAACTCGATCAGACCGTGGAGGTTTCCATGATCGGTGAGCGCAAGCGCCGGCATTCCAAGCTCCCGGCAGCGCCCGACCATCTCCGAGATGCGGCATGCTCCGTCCAACAGGCTATACTGGCTGTGGTTATGAAGGTGGACGAAGGTCCGGTCCAAGCTCTCTCCCCCCGATGCGCCCCGGGACTTGAGGATGTTCCACGGCGCGGTCGCCAAAGTAGCACAGGATGGGAGCCTCTACAAGAAGAGTCGCTGCGCCCGTGCATGTTGACAGCCGAGGGAACGGTTCCTACACTGCCACTCCACGGAGGTCTGCTCCGATCCGGAGACATGCTTTGAAAGAGAACGACACGACAGCGCGCGGGCCCGTGAAGACGACGTCGCCTCTGGCGCGATCCCTGATCTGCCTCCTGCTCCTTTCGGTCCTGCTGTCGATCTCGGCCTCGCCGGAGTGCGCCTGGGCAGGCGGCGCGGACTCCAAGATGAAGGCGATCACGAAGACGACTCTCTACGGAGCCCTTCTTGGAGGCCTGCTCGGCCTCGCGAGCGCGCTCGTGGTGCGCGACGGATACGAGGACGACGCCGTCCGCTGGGGAATCGTCTCGGGAACCTTCGCTGGTTTCATCTACGGCATCCTCTCCGACGAGGAATCGGACGAGTTCTCGATCCTTCGCGACACGGACGTTCGGGCTTCTCGTTCCTCGCTGGATCTGTGGGGAGACGGTCCGAGTCCGCACTGGCGCCTGGCGCCCCTGAAACAGGCTCGATTCACGGCCGGTCTGGTCCCGGCCTCCCCTGAGGTGTCGCATGACGCAATCCCGAAAGAAGGCGAAGAGCGGAGAGAAGGCCTCCGCCGGGCCGTCCGCCAAGAAGGGGTCGATCAAGCCGACGCCCGCTAAGGCGGCCTCGCAGACCCCCCGGCGCTCGACCGGCGGCCGGGGCGCTTCGGCCGATGAGCAGATCGCCGCGATGGCCGAACAGATCCGCAGCCTAATCGCGGAGCGGGACGAGCACGTCGCCATCGCGGAGGCGGCGGAACTCGAGCAGGAGACGATTCAGAGGGACCTCGAGGAGGCCAGGGAGAGGATCCGCTCGCTCGAGAAGCGGCTGGGCGGGGCCGGCGACTCGCAGGAAGAGACCCCGCACGAGGAGAGCTCCCCCGCCTTCGAGGAGCCCGACGAAGAGGAGCCCGAGGAGGACCTGGACGAGGTCGAGTCCATCTACGGACGGATGGACGATCCGCGCGTGCGCAGGCAGGAGCTGGACCGGGAGAGGCTGGATCGCGAGAGCGAGTCATCGAACGAGCCGTTCTGGATGGTCTGCCCGAAGTGCGGCGACACGCTCGAGGAAGTGGAGGCCGAGGAGGTCAAGATCGACCGCTGCGGCGGCTGCGGGGGGGTCTACCTGGACCACGGGGAGGTCGAGGTCCTCCTCGCCCAGGCACGCGGCCCTCAGGGTCTTCAGCGGACCCGCAACGTCTTGCTCAGCTAGGCCGGCTTGGCCGTGTCGGAGAAGCGGGTTGGCGCGATGCGCGTGCGCCGCGGTTTCGATGCGGTTTCTCAGCGCCCGGGAGAGGTCTTCCTCCAGGACCCTCGGATCCCGCCGGAACTCGTCGGCGCTGTCGGAACGACGACCGCCTGCCAGTCCAAGCCCGTCGGGCTCCAAAGAATCGTGTTCTCGTCCCCCACCGCGACATACCCTCCCCCGGCGCCGCTTCCCGTGTAGGCGATGCCCCGGAGATCCTGCTGGGTGCCGGAATCGACAACATTCCAGATAGCCCCGCCCACTGAGCGGAGGATCACCCCGCCGTCCCCGACGGCGATGCCGATCAGGACATTGTCGGGAAGTAGCCGGAAGAGGGCGATCGCGTTGAGCCCGTTCGAGACAGGGCAGAAAAGCGCTTCCCACTCGAGGGCGAAGGGATTCCCCTTGAGAATGGTCCCTTCAGCGCCCACGGCCCAGAAGCGAGGATTCGTGGACCCCGTCGGCTCCACGGCGACGGCCCGCAGGTCCTTCTCCGTCGGAACCGTGGTCGCCGCGGACCAAGTGATCGGCTCATTGCTCCTGCACCAGATCACCGTTCCGGTGTCTCCGACAGCCGCCATGTAGAAGGTTCCCCCCGCGATCCCCCGCAGAGTCCGCCTCGTCGGCACGGCCGCCGAATCGACGCGGGTCCAGCCGTTCCCCTCGAAGTCCCCCGAGAGGAAGACCGCCCCGGAGTCGCCTACGGCCACCATCAGCCTGGAGCTCCTCGCCAGTCCCCACAGGTTGAGGCCCGGGCTGGCGGCTCGACCCAGCATCCAGGTGATTCCTCTCCCCTCGGGATCGGTGCTCTGCAGAATCGCCCCATCGTCCCCCACGGCGAAGTAGTCGCTCGCGCCGGTCGCCGCCGCGCGGAGCGTCCCATCGACGATCTTGGCGGCAGAGAGCCAAATCGAGTTGTGCGGGGCGGGGTAGGCGCGCATGATGCGCCCCTCCTCGCCCACGAGGATTGCGCTCGCCCCGCGGGAGGAGACTGCGTGGAAGTCCTCCGCGGCCGATTCGAGGGCGACTGTCGCCGACAGGGTGACCAGAGCCAGGAGAAGTCGCGATGGCCTCATGATTCCTCCGCCCTTTGAGAGGGGACCTTGAGCTTCACCGTGCGCACGCCGTAAGGGTAGGCCTCCAGCACCTCCAGGACCACGCCGTCGTAGTCGAGGCCCTCCCCTTCCTGGGGAATTCGCCCCAGCCGGCGCATGATCAGCCCGCCGATCGTATCGTAGCGCGATTTCGGGAGTTCGAGACCCAACTCCTCGTTCAGGTCATCGATGTCGGTCAGGGCGTCCACGATATAGACTCCGTCGCCGAGGGAGCGGATCCGCTTCACCCCCACTTCATGATCATCGGCAAGCTCACCCATGATCTCCTCAACGATGTCTTCCATGGTCAGCATTCCCGTGCAAGATCCGAACTCGTTGACCACGATGACCATCGTCTCCCCTCGGCGCTGCATCTCGACCATCAGGCGGTCAATCCTCTTCGTCTCCGGCACGAACGTCACCGGCCTGACGTAAGCCTCCACCGTTTCGCCGCGCCCCGGGTCGAGGAGCACATCGAAGAGGAGCACGATCCCCACGATTCGATCGGTCCGCCTCTCGTGAACAGGGATGCGGGTGTAGGGGCGTCGCCGGACAAGCGTGCGGAACATCTCGAGGCTCGAGTCTCTCGCCACGGTCACCACCGAGGGCATCGGCACCATCACCTCTCGCGCGGTCGTGTGCCCGAAGTCGAGGATCGATTGGAGCATCCTCTTCTCCTGGCGAAGCGGACCCGTCTCCCCTCCCACGTCCTGAACGAGCACCTTCAGGTCCTGCCGCGTGACCGGAGCGCCCCTCCTGTCCCTGCGCAGCAGTCCCAGGGTCAGATGGATGACAACGCTCGCCGCCGCGGTGACCGGCAGGAGAAGGAGATCGAGGGCGAAGAGGGGGCGCGAAGCCCCCATGAGAACCGACTCGGCTCGCGGCCTCGCGGCGGCTTTCGGGAGCACCTGCCCGAAGACAAGGA
>VGJL01000166.1 GCA_016867495.1 Candidatus Eisenbacteria bacterium
AGCTGCTTGCGGTCGCTCTCGGGATCGAGATCGTCGCGTGGGCGGCGCAGATCGCCGATATCGTCGCGGAGGTCGACTCCGATCGGGTGACCAGGGAACTGGTCGATTCGCATCCGACCCGTTGCCCCCATCCCGAGGCCGCGGTCGCGATGGCCGAGCGGATCTCCGCTGCGCGGGCGGAAGGCGACTCGCTGGGGGGAGCGGTGCGGCTCGTCGCGCGCAACGTGCCTCCCGGGCTCGGGGAGCCTGTCTTCGACAAGCTCGAGGCGGATCTCGCGCGGGCGATGCTGAGCATCCCAGCGGCCAAGGGATTCGAGATCGGCTCGGGATTCGACGCCGCGCGGATCCCCGGCTCGCGGCACAACGATCCCTATCGCATGGTGGACGGCAGGCTCCGCACGCTGACGAATCGGAGCGGAGGGATCCAGGGAGGGATCAGCAACGGCGAGTCGCTCCTGATGCGGGTCGCCTTCAAGCCGCCCGCGACCATCGGCAAGGAGCAAGAGACCGTGGACGCCGGGGGAAGGCCGAAGATGATCGCCGCCGGAGGGCGCCACGATCCATGCGTCCTTCCGCGAGCCGTGCCGATCGTGGAGGCGATGGCGGCCCTCGTCCTCGCGGATCACTGGTTGCGGCATCTCGCCCTCCGCGGGGCGGCGGAGCGGATCGACGGAGCCGCGACGTGAGGGGATGTCCTGGCCTCCTCTTCGTTCTGCTTCTTCTGGCCTGTTCCGGGCGCCCGCAGAGGGACGCGGGAGATGGAACGGACCGCGCCCGCGCCGGTTCGCGCGAAGCCGTGCCGGTCGTCACGGTCGCCGAGGAGCCGGATCAACTCTGTCCTCCCTTCGCGCGGAGCCCAGCCTCCGCCGCGATCTGGAGCTGGATTCTGCCCTCCCTCGTGCGGGTGGAAGGCGACTCGCTGGGGCGCATCCGCTTCGAAGGGGATCTCGCGACTTCCTGGCAGGGCGAGGATGACGGCCGGGCCATCCGTTTCTTCCTGACCTCGAATCGGCTCTGGGAGGACACGACGGCCGTCACGAGCGACGACGTGATCGGGAGCTACGGCCTCTACAGGGATCCGGTCCTCGGAGGAGGCTGGCCGCGGCATCTCTCCGATATCGCCTCGATCGAGGCTCCGGCGGGCCAGGGCTCCGTCCTCTTCCGATTCAAGCGCCCCCTCTCGAGCCAGCGCGCGCTGCGGCTCGCCGCCCTTCCTGTGATCTCGATGGCCCAGTGGGAAAAGGTGAAGGACCGCAAGCCCCTCCTGGGGGAGCCGGGGCGGCCCGTCAGCGCGGCGGGGCCCTATCGCGTGGAGGAGTGGAAACCGCGCGAGCATCTTCGCCTCGCGCGGCATCCGTTCCCTCCGGCCGGGAGGACTCCGCGCGCGCGGGCGATCCTGCTGCGGTTCATCCCGTCCGGCGAAAGCCGAGCGGCGCAACTCGAGTTTGGCGCTGCCGACTGCGCCATCGATCTGCCCTCAGAGACGGTCGCGCGGCTCTGGACCGAAGCCCCGGGCGTTCGGATCGCGCGGGCGGGGAGCGTGGAGATCGAGGCGCTCGTGTGGAACCTGGACCATCCACTGTGGGGCGCTCGCCATCTGCGGCAGGATCTCTCGCGGCGCCTGGATCGACTGATGCTGCGACGGGCGGCTGCGGGAGATGCGCCCGGCTTTCTGGGAGAGGCGTGCGAGGGTTTTGCCTCGGTCCCGCAGACGGGCGCCGCAACACAAGCGGCCGGCGCCGCCGACACGATCGCCGCCTCAGCGGACACTCTCCTCTCTCTGCCTCCCTTCGGGCTGCTCTACGACGTGGCGAACGGACGCCACGAGAGGATGGCCATCGAGATCGCGCTCGAGCTCGAGCGCCACGGTGTCGCGGTTCGTCTGCTCCCCATGCCGGCGAGCGGCTGCCGGGCGAGCATCGATCAGCGTCGTTTCGACGCGGCCCTCATGACATGGAGGATGCCCGCGGACGCGGATCTAGGGGAAGTCTGGGGGACAGGAGGCGCCTTGAACGCCTCGGGCCTCTCCGACCCTGGTGTCGACAGCTTGGTCTCGCTCGCGCGCTCCTCTGCCGCCGACACGCTCGCGGACGCGTGGGTTCGCGTGGACGCGCGCGCCCGGACGCTCGATCCGATGATCTTCATCGGCCGGAGGCCGCGGCTCGACGGCATCGGTCCCGATCTGACGGGGTACCGGAGCGAGCCGCTCGAGGCCTACGGGCCCCTCCTCGATCTCGAGAAGAGGCCCGCGCGGTAGTTGCTCAGACCGCAGCCTGTAGGAAGGCGATGACCGCCCCGTTCGGATCGAATGCGACCGCGAAGCGGCCCACCTTCGGGATGTCTGTCGGAGGGACGCAGACTCTCCCGCCGAGGTCGGCCACCTTCCGCATGCAGGCGTCGACATCGGCGACCGCCACATAGGGAAGCCAGTGCGAGGGCGCCTGGGCGTCCTTCGGCATCTTCATGAGGCCGGCGCGCTGCTCCTGGCCGGCCTTGAACAGCCAGTACTTGTGGTCGCCCGAGCCCATCTCGGACTCCGTCGCCGTCCAGCCGAAGACGGTCTCGTAGAAGCTCGCCGCCGCGGGGACGCTCGTCGTCAGGAGCTCGTTCCAGCAGACCGTTCCGATCGGAGGGGGCCAGGCCTCCGCGGGCATCTCGCCGCCGCTCTCCCCCTTGAACGGGCAGATGTGCGCCCCCGTCGGATCGGCGATCACGGCGAAGCGTCCGACATTGGGGATCGGCGTCGGCGGGACCTTGACGTCCCCTCCCAGCTCCTTCGTCTTCGCGACCGCCGCGTCCACATCGTCCACGGTGACGTAGGCGATCCAGTGCGACGGGATTCCGCGGCTCGGATCCAACGCGTCCATGCCGCCGATATCGCGGGAGCCGGTATTGATCATGGTGTACTTGGCTCCCGGGCCCATCTCGACATCCTTGACCTTCCAGCCGAGGAGCTTGGTGTAGAAGTCGATCGACTTTTCCTTGTCCGTCGTCATGAGGTCGTACCAGACAAACCTCCCGGCGCACGACTGCTTATCGCTCATGGCTCTATCCTCCCTTTCAGGTGCTTCGATGGTCATTCATGAACTGGGTGAGCTTCTCGTCCGGCTGATCGTCTCATACGGCGCACGGGGCGGGGCATGAGGAATCCTCATGCTGGCAGGTGGGCGCGATAAGGAACTGGGGCACTGTCTGGACGAGCGTGGACGGACATGGGAAGCGGACAGGCGCGCGTTATCCTGCCTCGAGCCGCGCCAGGATCGGCCGCTCGCGCTCCGGATCTTCGTTGTGGAGGAAGTAGAAGTCCTTGAACGTCGCGTAGTCGGCGCGAACCCGTTCAAGGGGCATCGCCGGCAGCGCGGCGAGCCACTCGTCCAGATACTCCTCGAAGTCGACGAACTCGACATCCTCCGGGAAGGTGCGCTTCAGGTGCCGCATCAGCTCGCGGTTGTAGGTGATCATCTGCGCCCGGATCTTCTTCGACTCGATCCTGAAATGAGCGGTTCGGAACTCCTGGTGCGGGTCCAGCACGTGCACCATGAAGATGAAGTTCACGCCGCGCCGGACGAGATACTCCGGCGGGGCCTCCTTCTCGTGGCCGGGGCGGGCGCGCTTGCGGACCGGCAGCCGGGCGATGTACGGATCGGTCAGGCCGGCCGCCTCGATGCAGACCGCGAAGCGCCCGTAATAGCCGAGGCTCGCCTGTCCGCCGAGCAGCACCCGGACATCCTGCCCCTTGAAGTATTTGGAGAGCTGGCGGCCGCATCGGCGATACCAGTCGATCAGGTTGCGGCCGTAGTAGTCGTGCGTGTAGTACCAATGCTCGTCCGTGATCCTCATCGGTCCGAACGTCGACCTGGGCTCTCCGTTCTTTTCGTAGTAGATGTCGTTGCGCCGCTCCTTCTCGTAGAAGAGGAGGAAGGGCAGAGCGACGAGCGCCACTGCCAGGAGCCTGCGGCGGGGGCCGATCGCCCGGCGGAGGGCGATCTCCGTGACCATGTAGCCGAGCGGAACGAGGGGGATCAGGAAGCGGGCGTACATGAAATCGCCGCCCACGCGGATGACGAACAGAATGAGATAGCTGAGGAAGAACGACGCCGCGAGGAGGAAGAAGGCCTGGGTCGGATCCTCGAGGATCGATCGCAGCCGTCCGCCCGCGTCGCGCCCCCCTTGCGGATCGCGCCGCGCGGCCCTCAGCATCGCGACCGCCATGTAGGCGATCGCGGGGAATGCGAGGAGGAAGGAGAGGTAGGCGACGGCGTAGAGCCAGACGTAGCGGAAACCCTGGCTCAAGTATGTCGATCCGCCGAGCTTCGCGTAATAGGTGTTCGGCAAGATCTGTCCGTAGTAGGCGATCTTCCAGACGAGCCACGGAAGGAGGACCGCTGCGAACGGAAGGCTGAGCAGCAGGAGCGCCTTTCTTCCTTCTCCCCGCTCGGGCCGCGCCGCGCGCGCGCGCCCGACCACGAACAGAGCGGCGACCGGGTAGAGGATCGCCGCGTCGGGGCGCGCCAGGATGGCGAGGCCCAGCAGAAGGCCGCCCAGGATGATCGAGCGGCGGCCTGATCCCCGCGAGATCGACAGGAGGACGGTTGCCGCGAGGACTAGTAGGGTGAACATCGAGGTCTCGAGGCCCCCGGTGGCCCAGATGGCGAAGTCGTGGTTGAGGGCGAGGAGCAGGGCGGTCAGGGGGAGGATCGCCGCGGCGCCCCGGAATAGGCGGTGGGAGACCCATGCGGCGAGGCCGAGCGTGCCCGTGAACGACAGCAGGCCGAGCCACTTGGTGATCTCGACGGGATCACCGCCCAGCCACCGAAAGAGGGCGACGATCATGAGCCAGAGAAGATGCGTGTATCCCTCGACTCGCTCTCCCACGTTGTAGACGAGGCCGTGGCCGGCCAGCATGTTGTCGATGTATCGAAAGGTGATGAAGGCGTCGTCGCACACCCACCAGAGCCGGACCCCACGATAGAGTCCGATGAGGAGAGCGGCGGCCGTCGCGGCGGGGAAGATCCATCTCTTCCACGCGCTCTGCTCGGGAGGCGGCGCTTGTTCCAGTTGCATGGCCGGATTATAGGCAGGCTCCGCCCGCCTGTCGACGCGCGCGGCCCGAGCCTCTCAGGTAGGCGGAGAGGGCTCGTCCCGTGATCGAGTCGCGACGGCGCGCGAGCTCTCCGGCGGGCCCCTGGTAGACCACGCGGCCGCCCTCATCTCCGGCGCCCGGCCCGAGATCGACGATCCAGTCGGCCTGGGCGAGGAAGCCGAGATGATGCTCGACGACGAGGACGGAGTCGCCCCGGGCGATCAGGGCGCGCATCGCCGCGATCAAGCGCGCGATGTCGCGCGCGTGGAGTCCCGTCGTCGGCTCATCGAAGAGCACGAGCCGTCTGCCCTTTCTCTCCCCCTCGGCGAGGAACGAGGCGAGCTTCAGCCGCTGCGCCTCCCCCCCCGAGAGGGTCGACGTCGGCTGCCCCAGGCGCAGGTAGCCCAACCCGACCTCCTGCAACGGCCGCAGCCTCCGCGCGATCTCCTCGAAGTCGCGGAAGAGACGCGAGGCCTCGTCCGCCGTCGTCTCCAGCAGGGCCTGGATGTTGCGGCCCCGGTAGTTGACCTCGATCACGTCGTCGCGAAAGCGCCTGCCTCTGCATGCCTCGCAGGCGACCTCCACGTCGGGAAGAAAGTGCATCTCGAGGACGACCGTTCCGAGGCCC
>VGJL01000167.1 GCA_016867495.1 Candidatus Eisenbacteria bacterium
GCGCGGGGCGCGCCGCAGGCGCCGACAGTCGCGATCGCGCCCTCACGGATCGCGACCTCGCTCCGCTCCGGGAGCGCGGCATTCCGATCCGCCAGCGCTCGCGTTGGTTTCGCGCCGTCTCTGCAGTCCTCACCGAGACTCAAGCGGCGGAGCTTCGCGCCGACCCGCGAGTTCTTTCCGTGCGCCCGGTTGCGCGGCTCAAGCGAGACCGCGATGGCGAGGCCGGAGACGAGAGCGAGGCTGGGTCGGGTCGGGCCGCCGCGCGGCGGGATCCACGGACGACCGATCCGCGGGCTTTGACGGGCGCCGACTACGGCGCCGCATGGGAGCAGCTCGAGGCGCTCGGCGTCCCCGAGATGCACAAGCTCGGCTACAGCGGCCGCGGCGTCCTGGTCGCCCTCTTCGACACCGGCTTCTACAAGACCCACTCCTCTCTGTCGGAACTCGATCTCGTCGCCGAGCGCGACTTCCTCTGCGGGGACGGGAACGTCCAGCACACCGAGGGGGATGAGTGCGGGACCCGCAACGCCGACAACCACGGGACCTACGCCTGGTCGGCCCTGGGCGGTTTCGCGCCCGGGATCCACATCGGAGCGGCCTACCGAGCCTCCTTCGCCCTCGCGCGGACCGAAGATGTTGACCGCGAGGTCCATCTGGAAGAGGACCACTACATCGCCGCCCTCGAGTGGGCCGACAGCCTGGGCGCCGACATCGTCTCCACATCGCTCGGCTATCGCGTCTTCGATGACGGCACCTATACGCCCGAGCAGCTCGACGGGGCGACGATCCCGATCTCGATCGCCGCCTCGATCGCCGTCGAGCGCGGGATCCTGGTCGTCACCGCGATGGGCAACTCGGGCGCGGGGACCTCGACGCTGATCGCTCCGGCCGATGGAATCGGCGTCGCGGCGATCGGCGCCACCGACTTCGCAGGCAACGTCGCTTCGTTCAGCAGCAGGGGCCCCACCGGAGACGGAAGGACCAAACCCGACCTCCTCGCCCACGGGGTCTACACGAGCTGCGCGACCGCCTCGACGCCGCAGGCTTTCAGCCGGGTGGGGGGAACATCCCTCGCGACCCCGCTTGTCGCGGGACTGGCCGCGCTCCTGCTCGAGGCGCATCCCGACTGGGATCCCGAGACTCTCCTCGCCGCTCTCCGCGCGGCCGGCGATCGCGCCGCGTCCATCTCGAACACGCACGGGTGGGGGGTTCCCGATGGGGTCGCCGCGCACGGCGCGGGAGGGGCCCGCCTGCGAATCGCCGGGGCGCGATGGAGCGATGCGACGGGCGAGGAGGTCTTTCCAGACTGGGGAGATTCCGCCCGGATCGCCGTGCGGATCCGTAACGACGGGAGCGCCTCCTCTCCGGAGGGATCGATCCGCATGAGCGACCCGACCTCTCTCTTGGTCTTCCCAGACACATCGGCCTTCGCCCTCGCGCGCCTCGCCCCCGGAGAGAGCGATTCCCTTGTGATCCCCGTCATGATCCCGGACGGATCGGGCTTCGCGCTGTCCCATCTCTTCCTCTCGATCCGCACGGGGGAGAAGACGGTCGTGCGGAAGGCCCGCCTGCCTATCACTTCCCCCTACGCGCTGAGGCGCTTCGACGCGGAGATCGACGCTGCGGGAGCGGTCCGGATCGAGTGGAAAGTCGATCCGGGCGCGGAGATTCCCCCGGGGACGTCGTTCAGCTACCGGATCCTCCGCGAGGGCGAGGATGGCATCCGCGTACCGATCCATGACGCCGCCCTCGACTGGTGGGTGGACGAGATCGCGGACCGGCCCCCGGGGGAGGGGAGGTTCCTTTACTTCCTCGAAGTGATCTTCGCCGCCGGCCTCTATGTCCGGCAGGAAGGGCCGAGGACGATCGAGATCGGGACTCCGGTGGAGACCGCCCTCGAGCAACCCTTCCCGAATCCGATCCTCCTCCGGCAGGGGCGCACGCTCGCCATCCCCGTTGCGTGGGCCCGGGAGGGAACCCCGGCCGTGGGCATCTACGATCCTCTCGGTCGAAGGATCCGGACACTGCGAGGCGACGATCCGGGACCCGGCTACTCCTTGATCCGGTGGGACATGAAGGACGACCGGAATCGCGCGGTTCCCGCAGGCGTCTATCAGATCCGGCTGCCGGGCGGGAAGAGCGCCCGCGCGGTCGTCGTCCGCTAGGGCCGGCCGGCGGGGCGCCCGAGATGCTGCGACTCGAGAAGGCGAGCAAGTCCTTCGGCGGGCAGGTCCTCTTCGAGGAGGTCGACTGGTTTCTCGGCGATCGCGACCGCGTCGGCCTGATCGGACGCAACGGGACGGGGAAGTCGACTCTGCTGAGGATGCTCGCGAGGATCGAATCGCCCGATGCGGGGGCGCTCCATGCCCCGCGACTGCAGAGCGTGGGCCTGTTGCCCCAGTTCGGATTCGAGAGCGGCCCGGGAACCGTCAGCGAGGAGTCGCGGCGCGTCTTCGACGACCTCCTCTCGCTGCGCGCCGAGCGCGAACGGATCGAGGCGCGCCTTGCGGGTGACGACCTCGACCCGGCGGAGGCGGAGTCCCTCCTCGCCCGGCACACCGATCTGGAGGAGCGATTCGGCAACGCCGGCGGATACGAGATCGAGAGGAGGGTGCATCAAGTCCTCACCGGCCTCGGATTCTCGGAGGCCGACTTCGGCAGGCCGGTTCGATCCCTCTCTGGCGGATGGCAGATGCGCGTCGCCCTGGCCAGGCTCCTTCTGCAGAACAACAGCGTGCTCCTTCTCGATGAGCCGACCAATCACCTGGACATCGAGGCGCGCGTCTGGCTGGAGGGATTCCTTGCCGAGTCGCCGAACGCCCTTGTCATCGTGTCCCACGACCGTCACTTCCTAGATCGAACGGTCGGCAGAGTCACGGAGATCATGGGTCGAAAGCTGATCGACTATGCGGGGAACTACTCCAGCTACGTCGAGCAACGGCAGGTCCGATACGAGATGGCCTTGAAGGCGTACGAGAGGCAGCAGGAGGAGATCGCCCGCATCACCCGCTTCATCGATCGCTTCCGCGCGAAGAACACGAAGGCCCCGCAGGTGCAGAGCCGGATCAGGATGCTCGAGAAGATGGAACGGCTCGAGCCTCCGAACCCTCCCTCGCGGGCGATCCGGTTCCGCTTCCCGCAGCCCGAGTCCTCCGGAAGAATCGTCATGCGGCTTCGGGATGTCGCGAAGCGCTACGGCGATCTCGCCGTCTTCCGCGGAGCCGACCTCGATCTGGAGCGCGGCGAGAAGATCGCCCTGGTCGGTCCCAACGGCGCGGGAAAGTCGACGCTCATGCGGATCCTGGCGGGCGAGGAGGATCTGCAGCAGGGTTCGCGGGAGGTCGGCTTCCGCGTCCTGATCGAGTCGTTCGCGCAGGATCAGGCCGACCGGCTGCCGGAGGACAGGACGCTCCTGGCGGAGGCGACGGATCGCGCTCCCGTGGCGCTGGTCCCGGCCGTGCGCAATCTGCTCGGCGCCTTCCTCTTTCGCGGGGATGACGTGGACAAGCCTCTCCGGGTCCTCTCCGGCGGGGAGAGGAACAGATTCGCCTTGATGCTGATGCTCCTTCGCCCCGCGAATCTCCTGCTGCTCGATGAGCCGACGAACCACCTGGACATCGAAGCGCAGGAGGTCCTGCTCGCGGCCCTGAACGACTTCACGGGAACCGTCGTCTTCGTGTCGCACGACCACCACTTCATCGAGAGGCTCGCGACACGGATCGTCGAGGTGGGCGGCGGATCTCTCCGAAGCTTCCCCGGAGACTACGAGTCGTACCTCTGGAGGAAGAAGCAGGAAGAGGAGCAATCAGGGCCGGGGATCGCCGTCGATGGGGGACAGGAGCCGGAGGATGCCCCCTCAAGGGAGGACCGGCGCGGCGAGAAAAGGGTCGAGCCGCGCCGCGGGCGGATGATCGTTCGGATAGAGGATGAGATCGCCTCGCTCGAAGAGCGCAAGGCGAAGCTCGAGGATCTCATGGGCCTGGAGGGGTTCTTCAGGGATCCGGACCGCTCCCGCTTCTACATCGAGGAGCACAGGAATCTGCTCTCGGATCTCGAGCGTCTCTACAAGGAGTGGCACGACCTCGCTGAGGAGTGACGCCGCCGAACGGAAGGTTTCACGCCCCCGCTCATCCCGCCTTGGTCAGGCTGTCCGGGAAGTCGGCCCGTACGGGCCGGTCACGCGCTCGTCGGATCAGTCGCGCTCGGGGGGGCTTCCGCCGCGCTCTCGACCTCCTCGGCCGCGCTCTCCGACTCCTCCGCCGCAGGTTGTGGCTCTTCCGCGGGGGGCGGGGAGATCTCGGGGATCGGCAGGCCGGCCATCGTGAGCAGAGCGTGGTAGTCGTCCATATCCTCGATCGAGCGGGCCACCGCCGTGTAGCCGGTCGGGTGGTCGAGGATCTCGTCGCCGTGGCGCTTGATGACGTCCCAGAGGTCTTCCTTCTCCGAGAGCGATGACAGCTCCTCGATGAACGGCTTCGTGAAGAAGGCCGGAAGGCCGAGCGCGCCCTGGCAGACGGGGACGAGTATCGGCTTGCCTCCCGAGCGATGCGCCTCGAGGAACTCCCGGAGAAGCTCCGATGTCAGGAGCGGCTGGTCGACGAGCCCCACGGCGATGGAGCCGATCTGAGACCCGATCTCGCGCAATCCCGCCCGCAGGTAGGAGCCGACCCCCTCGTCGAAGAGCGGATTCCGCACGAGCCGGACCTTCGCCGGCAACGGCTCGATCTGGCCCGCGATCGCATCGGCCTTGTAGCCGAGCACGAGGATCACTTCGTCGAATCCCGCGTCGAGGTAGGCCTGCATCGTCCGGCCGACGACCGTCGTCTCCCCGAAGGGGAGGATATGCTTGGGAACCCTCAGGTGACGGCTCTCGGGGCGCCCCACAAGGAGGGCGCAGATCGGACCTTCAGTCTTGCTCATCATAGAACTCCTGCTCTCAACCGGTGAGTCCTGACACGCCGAGGGGCGGCAGGGTTGGACCTCCACGCGGAGCGAATGCTCAGTTTATGGCTCCGGCGGGGCCGGGGCAACGGTCGATTTTGGCGGGGCGAAGGGTACGGTCGGGGTCTATTGATCTACAGGAACGTCTGTCTCCGCCTGTACTCGCCCGGGAAGTAGGCCTCGAAGAGCTCGTCCATCTCGGAGATCGCGGCCCGCAGCATCGTCCTCTTCCGCTCGAGGGGGAGAAAGGCGCTCTTGAAGCCGTTGATCAGGATCTTCTTCAGCTCGACGATCGAGATGTCGAAGGTCTCGCACGCGAGCGCGATCTCCTTGGTCATGGTGGTCCTCGAGATCAGCCGGTTGTCGGTGTTGAGCGTGACGCGCAGCCCCTTGTCCATGTACTCCCGGAAGGGGTGTTTCTCGGGCGAGGAGATCGAGCCGGTGTGGAGATTGCTCGTGATGCACATCTCGAGGGCGATCCTGTGATCGTTGACATACTCGAGCAGATCGGGATCCTCGCGCAGGCTCGTTCCGTGACCGATCCTGTGCGCGCCGCAGTAGTGGATCGCCTGATGGATCGACGGCGCGCCGAAGTCCTCCCCCGCGTGGACGGTCACGTTGATGTTGTTGTTGAGGATCTCGTAGAACGCCTTCACATGGTCCTTGGCCGGGTAGTCCTTCTCGGCTCCCGCCAGATCGAAGCCGACGACCCCCTTCTTCCTGTAAGAGACGGCGAAGCGCGCGAGCTCCAG
>VGJL01000168.1 GCA_016867495.1 Candidatus Eisenbacteria bacterium
GTCCTCGAGGGCGTATTCCTCCCTCGGGCCCGGATAGCGGAGCCAGACATGCTCGAAGGCGATCATTCGCTCACCCAGGGATCGTCGAGCGTTCTCTTGGCGATCGGCCGAATCATGTCGCGGGACGCGGCCCGCGAGACCTGCCGGGTCGGGATCTCCAGAATCTGCACTTCCTCCTCCATCCGCCCCAAGGAGTCGCGCCAGCGGATTCTGTCCCCCACGCTGACAGTCCGGGAGGAGCGCGCCTGCTGATCGTTGAGCCAGACCCGCCCTTCGGCGCAGGCCTTCGACGCCTGGCTCCTGGTCTTGAACAGGCACAGGGCGTGGAGCAGCAGGTCAATCCTCACGCGGTCCCCTCCCGGCCCGCCGCCGACCAGCGCGCGCCACATGGTTCCGCAAGGAGCACTATGGTCTAGAGGGACCTGATCTCGACGAAGACCTTCTTCCTGAGCCCCGCGAGATACTCATCCAACTTCTTCTGGCGCTCCTGGTTCTCGACCATGACACGCAGCTCGTCGCGGATCTCCTCGAACGAGTAGTCCGTCTCCGCCTGCTCCCCGACGAGCTTGAAGATGTGGAAGCCGCCCTCTACCCTCGCCACGCGGCTCACATCCCCGACCCGAAGAGAGTCGACAGCGGCCCTTGTCTCCCCCAGGAAGTTGTCGATCGGCAACCAGCCGACATCGCCGCCGCTCTCGCGGCTGACCGGGTCATCCGAGTAGCGGCGCACGGCTTCCGCGAAGTCGAGCCCCCCCGCGACGATTCTCTCGCGGACCGACTCGGTCCGCCGCCGGGTGCTCACCTCGTCGCTCCTCGACGGCGTCACCTGGAGCAGGACATGCCTTATCTGCGCCCAGGCCCCCTGCGGATCGCGATCGACGACCTGGATCAGGTGATACCCGAGGTTCGTCCGGATCGCCTCGCTGACCTCCCCAGGGGGCGCGGTGAAGGCGATCCGCTCGAAGGCCCTGTCGCCCAGGTCTCCGGGGGCGAACCGACCGAGGAGACCTCCGGCGTCGCGGCTCCTATCGTCGTCCGAATAGAGCTTCGCGGCCTGCTCGAAGGCCATTCCCGCGGCGATCTCGCGGCGGATCTCATCGATCCGCTTCCGATAGGAGACCTCGATCGCGCTGTCGGCGCTCACGCGCACGAACAGATCGAGCACGCGCAGGGCGCGGGGGCGTTTGCCGATGCTCGCCCGATTCTCTTTGAAGTGATTCTCGACCTGGAGATCCGTGACGACCACCTTCGAAAGGACGTCCCTCTGCACAAGCTGCCTTCTTAGGAAATCGTCGCGGAGATCGGCCGCGTACTGAGTTCGCAGATCGGCCTCCGTGATCCCCTCCTTGGCCAGCTCCGCGGCGAACTCGGCCGCCCCCAAACGCTCCTGATCTCCTTTGATCGCCGCTTCCACCGCATCGCCGATCTGCTGCTCGTCGATCTTGAGCCCCTGCGACTCCGCCTCGAGCAGGAGAAGCTGCTCGTTGACCAGGTTGTCGAGGATCTCCCTGCGGAGTTGGTTCGCGCGCGAGGTGTCCGAGACGTCGATCTCGAACTGAGGCGAGAAGACCTCGAAACGCTCTTCCACCTGCGAACGGAGGATCGGCTTGTCCCCCACCACGGCCGCGACGCCCTCCAGGGTCTTCACGGCCACGCGGGGCCCTGGAGCCTCGGCGGTCCCCTGGCAGCGGGCCATCCGGGGAAGCCCGACCAACAGCGGGACGAACATCAGGAGCACGAACCAGAGCGTTCGCATCATCTTGGATCTCCTATCCACGGGCCGCCAATCTGACTGGAGGGGCCGCCAGGTCTGCCGCCTGAAGCGACCCGTGAGGGTACGATAGCCCCGCGCCGGCCCACGGGCAATCCCATCCTCCCTCCGCGCGCGCCCCATCGCGCGCCTCGTCTCCCTAACACCACCGTCTTCAGGTGTCTCCTTGCAGGCTGCACGGCCGCTCCGCGGAAAGCGTGCATGGCGCAGTCGGGCATCGCATCGACGCCGAGCCATGGCGAGCGGCTGTCGGCGCCGGGGGTTTCTTCCAGGGCCCCGGAAAGCGCGCTCCAGTGCCGGGGGCCGCGGAAGATCGACCTCCGCCGATAGGCCCGGGCTCGGGCGCGCGGCATAGGGAGAGTCTCGGAATCCCCCATCGGCGGCCCCAGTGTGGCAGCCATCTTGCTCTCATGGCTTCGGACCCCGCGTATCCCCTGGAGGGAGGGTGTGAGCATGCTGCCCGTTCAAACGCTGATCGTCGGCGAGCCTCAGAGTCTTCTTCACTGGATCGCGGCCGGGCTCGAGGCCGAAGGATACCTGGCGTGCGTCGCCGGCGGGAACCTCCCCCCAGCGGTCGCCCTCGAACGATCCTGCCCGGACCTGCTGCTCCTGGTCGTCCCCCAGACCCCGTTCCAGCTCGAGAACTGGAGAAGAGCCGTCCATGCCCACCAGAGACGGCGATCGATGTCGGTTCTCGCCCTAGTTCATCGCGCCCCGAGCGAGAAGGAGCGAAGGATCATCGAGGGCTTCGCCGATCTGGGTATGGTCGGGAGACCATGGAGAAAGTCGGAGATCCTGGAGCGCCTCGAGGAATGGTACGCCTCCGAGATGCCAACGCTGCGCGCCGTCTGAGGAGGCCCTGAGTGCCCCGGACGAGAAGCGGGAGCCTATCTCTGCTTCCCGAAGGGGTTCTTGCGCTCCTGGAAAGCTCCTCCGAGCTGCTCGGGATCTGGATCGACATCCGCTTGACGTCGGATCCTCGAGCTCCCTCCGCCAAGCCGGCTCCGTCCTGCGTCGCCTGCGGCGAGACCGATCCCGCGATCTTCGCGGCGTGCGCAGGCAATCCCGCGCGGATGGGACGCCCCGACGGCTCTCGTGACGCGGAGACCTGGGTCTGCGGGCGGGGGCTGGATGTCTTCTCGTTTCCGATCGACGAGACGGGCCTGACTCCCCTCCGCCTCGTGGCCGTGCGCCCCTGCGCAAGTCCGCAGGGTTCCCCATGGAGTCGAGATCGGACGGCCCGCTTTCTCGGACGGCTCGCCCGGCTGGCGGCCGATCACATGCACCTTTCTCGCGATCTGCGCAAGGCCCAGGGCCGGCTGGCCCACGCTCACGAGGAGCTGAGCCTTCTCTGCAAGGTCACCGGACAGCTCGGAGAGAACGAAAACCTGCGGTCGATCGCCAGGCAGATCCTCGCTCAGGCGTGCGGCGTCGCGAGGGCTGACGCGGCGATCGTCTATGTCGCGGAGCGCCGCTTCCTCGAGATCGCCACCCGGAACTCCGCATCGAGCCGCATCGCCCCCGCCGCGGCGAGGCGATGGCGGATCCTGGGCGAGCTGCTGGCGGGCAGCCTCCAGGCGTCCGGGAGGAACTTCTTCGTCGGAGGAGACGCCGAGCTGCGCCCGGAGGATCCGCCCATGGGCGGCGCGGCGCGCATCCTGGCCGTCCGGCTGCCGGTCGACGGCGAGCCTCGGGGAGTTCTCTGCCTCGTCCATGGGAAGTCCGGCCCCCTCAACAAGGAGAGCGAGATCCGCGTGCTCGAGACCGTCGCCGAGCGGATCGGGATGGCCATCACGAACCACGATCTGGTGGAGAACCTGAAGGAGTTCCAGATGGCGACGGTGAAGAGCCTCGTCTCGGCCATCGAGGCGAAGGACGCCTACACCTCCGGACACTCCGAGCGGGTTCACATCCTCTCGATGCTCCTCGGCAAGACGCTCGAGCTGTCCGCGGCTGAGCTCGACGTGCTCAAGTGGGCCTCGATCCTGCACGACATCGGGAAGATCGGGATGCCGGGGCGGATCCTCAACAAGCCCGGGCGGCTCACGCCCGAGGAGTACGAGATCATGAAGGAGCACCCCGAGAGGGGCTACAAGGTCCTCGCGCCGATCCACCAGCTCGCGGCGGCGAGCCTCGGCGTCCGCAGCCATCACGAGATGATCGACGGCCGCGGCTACCCGATGGGCCTCAGGGGGGAGGAGATCCCGCACGCGGCGCGGATCATCAGCGTGGCCGACACCTACGACGCGCTGACCAGCACGAGGGCCTACCGGCAGCGGCGCTCGCCCGACAGCGCCTTCGCCGTCATCGACGCGGTTCGGGGGACGCAGCTGGACTCCGAGATTGTCGACGCCCTGGACTGCCTCCTGCCCTTCATCCGCGAGCACGAGGTGATGATCCAGACCGGCGCGCTCGAGCAGGCCACGGTCAGGGGCGAGGAGGGGAAGGCGGAGGCGGCGTAGGAGCCGGCCGGGACGGCTGATTGCCGAGCCCTCGGGATGCCCCGGGGGCTTGCTCTTCTGGTAGGATCCCTCCCGTGAGGGGAGGATCGCCTTGAAGATTCGCTTTCTCCTGTGGGGACCGCTGCGGGTCGCGGCGGGGACCGCGGAGGCGATCGTCGACTTGCCGGAGGGAATCGGAGTCGGCGACGCCCTCGATGTCTTCTACGCCTCGAGGCCCGACCTCCTCCCGCACCGCCGCGGAACTCGCGTGGCCGTGGGGAACGAGTACGCGGCCGAGGGACAGGCGTTGCGCGAGAGCGATGTCGTCTCGCTCATCCCTCCCGTGCAGGGCGGATGACGGATGATCAGGATCGAGATCGTCAGGACTCCCCTCGCCTTCGATCGCCCCATGGGTCTCTCGGCCCTTGACCGCGGCGCCGTCGTGGAGTTCCAGGGAATCGTGCGCGGCATCGAGGACGGCGAGCCGATCGGCGCGATCGATTACGAGTGCCACGAGGAGATGGCGCGCGCGCAGCTCGAGAAGATCGCCCGGGAGGTCGCGGCGGCCCAGGAACTGAGCGACATCACGATCCTCCATCGGATCGGCCCGGTTGCCGCCGGCGAGACGAGCCTCTACATCCGGACCGTCGCAACGCACAGGCGGGAAGCGTTCGACGCGGCGATGACGACAATCGAGCGCATCAAGCAGGATGTTCCGATCTGGAAGCATCCGCTTCGGAGGGCTTGACGGGATGGGGAGGCTGGGCCTTGTCGGGCGCGTCGAAGCGCGCGCGTAGGGAACCCGGATCGGCCGGCGGCGCGGGCCCTCCCATGCTCGGCCGGCTCGAAGGCCGCGCCGGCGCCTTCCTCGCTGCCCTCTCCGCAAGCCCGCGCAACCTCGCGATCTTCTGCGCCGCCCTGATCGGCCTCGCCGGGATCGTCTTCGCCCGCACCGCGTGGATGTCGGACGACGCCTACATCACGCTGCGGACGCTCGACAACTTCGTCCACGGCCACGGGCTCCGCTGGAACGTCGCCGAGCGGGTCCAATCGTTCACGCACCCCTTGTGGCTCTTCGTCATGCTCATCCCCTATGCCATCACCCGCGAGGCGTTCCACACGGTCGCGATCCTCTCGCTCCTGATCTCCACGCTGACGGTCGCCCTGCTGGTCTGGCGCTACAGGAAGAGGCCCGGGGCTGTCCTGGCCGGGATGGCTGCGCTCTTGTTCTCCAGGGCATTCACCGACTACTCCACATCCGGGCTCGAGAACCCGCTGACCCATCTGCTCCTCGCCCTCTTCGTCATCCGCTTTCCGGAGGACCGTCCTTCCGGAAAGGACCTGCTCGTCCTGGCGGGAATCGCGGGCCTGGCCGCCCTCAACCGTCTCGACACGATCCTCCTCTTCGGCCCCGGAGTGGCAATCGCGTGGGCGAGGCATGGATTCGGTCGCGGGATCCGTCTCGTTGTCGCTGGGT
>VGJL01000169.1 GCA_016867495.1 Candidatus Eisenbacteria bacterium
CCATCTGCGTCGGCCGCGGATGCGCTTGCCAAGATGGGGAAGGCGCGGCCCTCGACAGCGGCCGCGGCCTTCGCACCTCGAACCTCCGCGCAGAGCGGCATCGCCGCCAGGCAGACGAGAAGTGCGGAGAAACCCGGGGCTCGTCCCCAGATGTCTCGGTTTCGCCGGACCGGTCTCATCTCGCGCGGATCACCCCCTCCTCCGCTCTGGCGGCAAGCTCCCGCCTTGCTCCGCGAGGAAGCGCCCGAGTGCCGCCAGCGCCTCCCGGACCTCGCCCTCGGGCCCTCCGACGGCGATTCTGACATGATCCGGCCTCTGGAAGAAGCGACCCGGAACGAGGACGACCTTGACCTCTCTGCGCAGACGCTCGCAGAGCGAGTCGGCATCGGGAAGATGGGGATGCCCGCCCCACCGCGGAAAGGCGAGGATGCCGCCCGGGGGCAGGCATCCCTGCAACTCGGGCCGATCCTCGAGAAGCGAGCCCAGCGCGGAGCGGTTGGCTTCCACACGACTGCGGATGCGCGCGCGCCAGTCCTCCATCCTCCTCGAGTCCCTCAAGATCCTCGCCCCGATCGCCTCCGTGAGGAAGGGATGGACGACCCCGAGATTGTCGTGGATCCGGATCGCGCGCGCGATCAGGTCGGAAGGGCCGATGGCCCACCCGATCCTGAGATGGCTCAGGCCGTAGACCTTCGTGAGGCTCGCCGTCGAGACGACGGCGGGGCGGCCGCGAGCGGCGCAGGCGGGAGGATCCTCGAAGAGGATCTCGCGGTAGGCCTCATCGACCATCAAGAGGCCGCCCTGGGACGCGCAGGCCTCGGCGAGGGCATCGAGCAGATCCTCGCAGATCGGTTCGCCGGTGGGATTGTGCGGATGGGTCGCGACAGCGGCGCGCCATCGGACACGCCCTCCGCTCTTGAGCCGATCGAGAAGCCTCGTGTGGCCTTCGGGACCATCGACCGGCACACGCTCGACGCGGGCCCCGACGGCGCCGAGCGCGGCGCCGAGAGGCTCGTAGAACGGCTCCTCGAGCAAGACCGGGTCGCCCGGGCGCACCCACGCGGCGAGCACGAGGAAGTTGGCGAGGCTCGTCCCTTCCGCGGCGAGTACCGAGGAGGCCGCGACTCCGTATCGCGCGGCGATGGCCTCGCGCAGCTCCGGCAGTCCATCCTCGTTGTGCCCCCAGACTGAAAGCCCGCGCATGAGGTCGCCGAGGTCGTCCATCGTGAGGAGATCGCGGATCCCGCTGCTCCCGAGGTTTCGGATGCCGGGCTCCTCGAGGTGGGTCTTCGCCCAGGCCATGTAAGCGACTTCTTCGAGTCTCACCGATCCTCCAAACCCGGATCCCGCGGGGGGCGCGCCGCCGAACGCGATGGATCGCGGCGACGGCAGACCCACGCGATGAACCCCCGCATTGACGCAACAGCTTTCCGATAGTATAGTTAGGTCGCTTCGAGCTGCAACCGATCTCCGCACCCAAGCAACCGGTGCGCAGACAGAGAACAAGTGGAGGAGGTCAGCGATGGATTGGTCCCGTCCCCGTCGGAATGCATCGGTTTTCGGAGTCGTATTCCCTGCAATCATCCTCGGGTTTGTCCCGGCCGAGGCGCCGGCATCGACGATCGACATCAACGGCTACCGCTTCGATCCCCTTGCGTCCGCCCCCGAGCTTCCCGCGGAGCTGCGCGCCCTCGAGACCGATTCCAGGGCGACCTACCTGCTCCAGTTCGCCGGGCCGATCGAGGAGTCGTGGAAGGAAGAGATCCGCGGACTGGGCGCGACGATCGGCGGCTACGTGCCGGAGAACGCCTTTCTGGCCCGAATGGATGGCCCGACGAGGGAACGGGTGCGCCAGCATCCCCAGGTCAGGGCGATCAGCCCCTACCATGTCGCCTACCGGATCAGCCCCTCGATCGGCCGCATCGAGTACCGGGACCCGGTCCGGAGGGAGGATCCCCTGAGGACGATCCGCGTCCGCGTCGCGGAAGACCCGGCAGACGCGGCCGCGGCCGCCTCGCTGCTCGGACAGGTGATCGAGCGGATCGACGACCCCGGGCAGCCCGGATTCGTGATCCGCATCGAGGCCGCGCGGATCGTCGACCTCGCGTCCCTCCCGGCGGTCCTCTGGGTGGAGGAGCGTCCGGAGACCTTCGTCCTCAACAACACGACGCGGTGGGTGGTCCAGTCGAACGCGAGCGGCGCCACCCCGATCTGGCAGCGAGGGATCTACGGGGAGGGCGAGATCGTCTGCGAGATGGACACGGGGCTCGACTACAACAGCTGCTGGTTCAGGGACCTGAACAACGCGCCCCCCGGGCCGACGCATCGCAAGGTGATCGACTATCGCACCTGGGGCGGCTCCGCCTACGACGGATGCGACACGGGGCATGGGACACATGTCGCCGGGACCGTCGTCGGCGACCAGTCGTTCATCAATCCCGGGAACATAGGCTCCAACGGCATGGCCTATGGAGCGAAGATCATGATCCAGGACGTGGGGAGCGACAACTGGCTCGCTTGCCTGTTCGGCCTGCTGAGCGTCCCCTCGTCGCTGACGAGCGCCCTGAGCGACGCCTACACGAAGGGGGCCAGGACCCACACAAACAGCTGGGGCTCGACGAGCAACTCCTACGACTCCTACAGCGTCGATGTCGACAACTTCATGTGGGGCCACAAGGACTTCCTGATCCTCTTCGCCAACGGCAACTCGGGACCCGGCGGGAGCACCGTGGGATCCCCCGCCACGGCGAAGAACTGCGTGAGCGTCGGGGCCACGCAGCAATCCCCTTCCCAGGAGACGATCGCGAGCTACTCGAGCCGCGGCCCCGCGAACGACAGCCGCTACAAGCCGACCGTCACCGCCCCGGGGGGCGAGTCGCCCAACTACATCGTCTCGGCCAACAACCACACCGGCAATCCTCCATCCCCGACCTGCGCGACGCAGGGGAACCCCTTCCAGGGGACTTCGATGGCGACCCCCGCGGTCGCCGGCTGCGCGCTGCTCATCCGCGACTACTTCGAGCAGGGCTTCTACCCCCGTGGTATCGCGGGCGACGACCCGATCCTCCCCTCGGCCGCCCTGGTGAAGGCGATGCTCGTCAATGGGGCCCGCGAGATGGGCGCCGCAGATCAGCCGAACAACAACGAGGGATGGGGCCGCGTCCTGCTCGACGATGCCCTCTACTTCGAGGGGGACGCCCGCGAGGTGCAGATCGAGGACGAGACGACGGGGCTCGCCACGGGCGAGGAGATCGCCTACACCTACGACCTCGAAGCCTCCTCTGAGCCGCTCGAGATCACCCTCGTCTGGACGGACTACCCGGCCGCGCAGGGGGCGAACCCGGCGCTCGTGAACAACCTCGATCTCACCGTCGCGTCCCCCTCCGGGAATCTCTACAGGGGAAACGTCTACAGCGGGGGCCAGTCGGCGACCGGCGGCGCCGCGGACGCGCGGAATGTGGAGGAATGCGTCCGCCGCAACGCTGCGGAAGGAGGCCCCTGGGTGGTCACGGTCCGTGCGGCCAACGTGCCGCAGGGGGGGCGGCAACCGTACGCCCTCGTGGCGACCGGCTCCTTCAAGAACTGGCCCGAACCCGGCGCTGGGGTCGAGGAAGCGGGACCGTCCGCGAAGGCCTCGCTTGGGCTCGCCGTCCCGAACCCGTTCGGGGATCGGACGACGCTCCCCTTCGCTCTGTCCGGCCCCTGCCGCGCGCGGCTGACGATCCATGACGTCGGCGGCCGGCTCGTGGCGACGATCCTCGACGCCGAGGTCTCCGCCGGCGAGCATGACGCGATCTGGAACGGGCGCGGCGACGCAGGGGAGACGCTCGGGAGCGGAGTCTTCTTCTACCGTCTGGAGACGCCGCAGCGCGCGGTCACGCGGAAGCTGACGCGCCTGCGCTGAGGCCCGCGGGGGGGCCGTCGGGACGGAGCGTCCTCAAGGGGTGATCCCGCTTTGAGAACAAGGTCTTCCGTCCCGATTCTCCTCCCGCTTCTCGCTTCGACCCTTGGACGGCCGGTGTAGGAATGCGCCGCATCCTAACCCGGAGCCAACCTCGCCGCAACCGCGAAGCGCCGTTGACCCCGCCCACGCACCTTTCTTAGGCTCTAGGTGTATACACGGAAGAGAAGGGAGGCAGTCGCTTGCGTCGTCTCGTGGTCGTGTCCGTGGTTCTTCTAGGTCTCTCCGTCTCGTTCGGCGAACCGCTCGCCGCAAAGGGGCCGCTCCTGCGGCTCTCGGAGCGGGTGATCGACTTCGGCAGGGTCGAGCAGATGGACCAGCTCACCAAACACATCTACCTCCGCAACGAAGGGGATGCCCCCTTGAGGATTCTCAAGATCGAATCCTCCTGCGGCTGCGCCGTCGGGCTCGCGAGCGATTCGACCGTGGCTCCCGGGCAGGAGGTCAAGTTCACCGTCACCTTCAGCACCAAGGAGTACAGCGGGCCCCAGGAGAAGAAGATCACGATCCGGAGCAATGATCCGGCGGAGCCATCGGTCACGATCCCCGTCCGCGCGGACATCCACGTCCTCCTGCGGCTGAGCGAGGAGACGGTCCGATTCGATCCCGTCCGCCTCGGCGGGACCGCGTCGCGGCAGGTCAAGGTCTCCGCCGACAAGGACGCGGGGCTCGAGATCGGGGGGATCCGCGGGGGCGAGGAGTATCTGACGGCGACGCTCAAGAGGGATTCGTCCGCGCAGGAGGAAGTGATCTGGGTCATCCTCTCGATCAAGCCCGACGCGCCTCCGGGCCTCTTTCGCGAGACCCTCACGTTGACGACGACGAAACCGAAATCGACCCGAACCAAGATCACCGTGATCGGCTCGATCGTGAGCTATTTCGAGGTCCCTGGGGATGGCAGGCTGCGGATCAACCCCACGCCCAGGGGAAAGCCGGCGCAGACGACGATCCAGATCACCTGCGACGGGTCGAAGCCCTACGAGCTGCTCGGCGTCGAGACGGGGGTCCCGTACTTGAGCGGCGAGATCATCCCCAAGGGGAGCAACAAGTACGATCTCCGGATCACCCTGGAGGAGCGGTCCGAGACGGGGATGTTCATGCAGCGGATCGCGGTCCTGACGAGCGATCCGAAACAGCCCAAGATATTCCTCCAGGTCCAAGGCCACGTCCGCGGGTGAGCCTTGCGACGAGCGATTCTCGAGACGATCGCCCTCACCGTCCTCGCGGCCGCCGCCGCCGTCGCCTGGAACGCGGGCCGCGCCGAGAGATTCCCGACAACGCTCCCGGCCGCCTTCTTTCGAGCCGACTCGGGCGCGCGGCCGATCCTGACCGCGCAAGCCGGCAAGCTCTACGCCGAGGGGGCGATCTTCCTCGACGCCCGCGCCCCTGACGAGTATGCCGAGGGACAGATCGAAGGGGCCTTGAATGTCCCCGTCGAGGAGTGGCGCGAGATCTACCCGGAGCTATCCTCATGGATCTCCGGCTCGAAAGTCATCGTCTACGCCGATCCGGATCGAGTCGAGCGGGCGGACGATCTCGCTCGGGCCCTGCTCTCCCGCGGAGCGCCCCGGGAGTCGCTCTTCGTCTTGATCGAGGGGATCGATGCCTGGCGCCGAGCGGGACTTCCCTCGGCCGAGGGGGAGGATCGAGTCCTCGGCTCCGGACTCGGAGCGGACGAGGAGAT
>VGJL01000170.1 GCA_016867495.1 Candidatus Eisenbacteria bacterium
CGTGCACTGGCGGGGAAGCTGGTGGGAACCCCGCCAACCAGAGGCGGCATCCAATTCCATTATCGGCAGCGGCACCGGAGCCCCCAATCACCCGCTCACTCAACCCCGAACTTCTCCAACCGATACAGCAGCACATGCCTGGGAATCCCCAGGTAACGGGCAGTCTTGGACTTGTTGCCCCCATGCTTGGCCAGGGCGCGGACGATGATGTCCCGCTCCATGCCAAAGAGCGATAGCCGATCGTCGGGAAGCTCGCCCAGGAAGGGGCGCGGGCCGGCCGGGGGTCGCTCGCCCCGCTCCTCGTCCGAGCGCACGGCGTCTGAGACAACCCGCGCTGTGCCCGAGCCGGTCGTTCCCGGGAGCGCAACCATCCCCGCTCCCCCAACCCCCTCCTCCATCCCCACCGCGTACTCCGTCCCGCCTTCCTCCTCATCCTCCCCGGGCAGGTCGGCGGCGGTGAGCAGGTCGGATGTCCTGAGGAGGAGAATCCGCCGGCAAACGTTCGCCAGCTCGCGGACATTGCCCGGCCATTGCCGCTCCATAATAGCGTGGATCAGGCCGGGATCGGAGCGGACCGGGGCGTTCTGGGCGATCTTCCTGACGAAGTGATCCCATAGGGCGGGGATGTCCTCCGTCCTCTCGCGCAGGGGCGGGATGTGGATCGGGATCACGTTGAGCCTGTAATAGAGATCCTGCCGGAACTCCCCCGCGCGCGCCTTGGCCGGCAAGTCGGAGTTGGTCGCGGCGATCACGCGCACGTCCACATCGATCGGCTTCTGCCCGCCCACCACGTCCACCTGGCCAGACTCGAGGACGCGCAGGAGCTTCGTCTGCAGCTCGGGCGCCAGGTCCCCCACCTCGTCAAGGAAGAGCGTGCCGCCATGGGCCCGCCGGAACTTCCCCGGCTTGTCCTTGTTCGCCCCCGTGAAAGCCCCTTTCACATAGCCGAACAGCTCCGACTCCATCAGGTCGCGCGGGATCGCCGCGCAATTGACCGCCACGAACGGCTTCTCCCACCGCTCCGAGTAGGCGTGCAGGGCCTGGGCCAGGACCTCCTTCCCGGTACCGCTCTCCCCCGTGAGGAGCACCGTCGCGTCGGTGGGGGCGATCCGCTTGATCGTCGCGACGATCTCCTGCATCGCCCTCGAGGCCTGCACGATCTCGCTCTGCTGCGTCCGCTCCCGCAGCCGCTCGCGCAGGTTCCTGTTCTCGAGCAGCAGCCTCCTCCGCTCCAGCGCCTGGTCGATCGTGAGCCTGAGGACGTCCCTGTCATATGGTTTGGTCAAATAGTCCGACGCCCCGCGCTTCATCGCCTCGACGGCGTCCTCGATCGAGCCGAACGCGGTCAGGATGATCACGGGGATCGTCGCGTCTTCCACCCCCACGCGGCGCAACACCTCCATCCCGTCCATCCCCGGCATCTTGAGGTCGGTGATCACGAGATCGGGCCGGAAGGCGGGCAGGCTCCCGAGGGCCGATCCGCCATTGGCATGGATCTCCACCTCGTGCCCCTGCTCGCGCAGCGCGAAGGCGAGGACCTCGCGCAGGCTGGCGTCGTCGTCGATCAGGAGGATCCTAGACATCCGCCGCCTCGGCGCGGATCTCCGCATTCGCGATCTTCCCCCCGATCGGGATCTCGATCACGACGACTCCGCCGCCCGCGGGATCGTTGAGGGCGCAGATTCGCCCGCCGTGCGACTCCACGATCTTGTGCGAGATCGCGAGGCCGAGCCCGCTCCCCTGCTCCTTGGTCGTGTAGAACGGCGTGAAGAGATTGGCGAGCGCCTCGGGCGTGAATCCCGTCCCGCTGTCGCGGACCTGGATCGCGAGGGTTCCCTCGTCCATCAGAGCGTAGATGACTCGCACCTCTCCCTCGGGACCCGCGGCCTGGCAGGCGTTGAGCAGGACGTTGAGCAGCACCTGGCGGAGCTGCTCGGCGTCTCCGTGAACGCGGGGCAGCGGCGCGGGCGGGAGGCGGCGGATGAACCGGACCGACCGTCCTTCCTTCTGCGCAGAGAGGAGCGAGATCACGCCGTCCACTTCCTGCGCCACGTCCATCGTCTCGCGCTTGAGCGGCTTCGGCCGCGCGAAGGTGAGGAAGCGCGTCAGGACCTGGTTCAGGCGGACCGATTCGTCGATCAGCACCTGCAAGAGCCGCCTCTTGGGATGCTCGGGCGGGAAGTCGTCCGACAGGAACTCCGCCGAGCCCTTGATCGAGGCGAGCGGATTCCTGATCTCGTGCGCGAGCCCGGCCGAGAGGCGCCCGACCGCGGCGAGCTTGGCCGCCTGGATCAGTTGCTCCTCGGTCGCGCGGAGCTGCACGAGGCTGCCGCGCAGCTCATCGGCCGTCTTGCCGAGCTGCCGCTGCGCCCCGGTGAGGCGGGAGACGAGCGTCCCGGTGAGGGCCCCGATCACGAAGTAGAGGACCATCTCGAGGACCTTCTGCGTGTCGGTCGCGGGATCGTGCGAGATCCCGCCGAAGGCGTGCGGGGCATAGGCGGCGCAGACGATCGCCGCCGCGAGCAGTCCCCCTCGCAGCCCTCGATGGAAGGCGGCCAGGATGATCGGCAGGTAATAGAGCCGGCGGTAGATGTCGTGCAGATGGTGGGCGTGGACCGGCGCCACGTAGTGGAGGATCGAGACCGTCGCGATGGCGAGATAGATCGCGAGGTCGTAGTACCAGCGCTTGCGGGGGCGTGGTGGCGGCGCGCTCGAAGCGTCCGTCGCGCCGGTCGCGCCGGCTTCCTGCCCCGGCGCAGTCATCACGCCCGGGCGACCATCGTCACGCAGTCGATCGGACAGACGGCGGCGCAGAGTCCGCAGCCATAGCATCGATCGCGATCGATCTGGAGATTCCCGTTCGAGCGTGTCCGCGCGCCGAAGCGACAGACTTCCAGACACGCCATGCAATCGTCGCAGACGGCCATATCGGTCGATTCGATCATCTCTCCCTTGTCGCAGCGCTCCTCGGGATGGAGGAAGTAACCGCAGCAATCGTCGCAGCAGAAGCAGATCCCGGCCGTGATCTCCATGTCGGCCCGGTCCCGGAAGGGGCGGGCGACCAGGCGCTTCTGCTCGGCCTCGATCAGGATCTCCTCGACCTCCAGGCGGGTGCGCTTGCGCTTGGTTTTCGGGTCAGCCTCGGTCTCGGGCGCGAACTGCAGGCAGACGTCGCTGCGCGAGCGCGAGCATCCCCCTCGTTCCCCGCGGCACCAGCACTCCGAGACCCAGAAGTCCTGTTGTCGATCGACGAGGCGTCTTGCCTCTTCGATCGTGCAAACATAGTGAAGGGCACTTTCGCTCGACATCTCAAGATGACTCCTTCAGTCACTTTTGCGCCCCCCGTGGTTCCTCTGTTCCGGCCTCGACCGAACCGGGCGCGAGATGTCGGCCGAGGAAATCGATGAGATTGCGCAGGACGGTGTCCGCCGGCAAGCCATGGCCCGCTCCGGGCACGACGGCGAGCTCGACCGGCTTGCCGAGGGCGCGGAGGCGCTCAGTCATGGCTTGGGCCTGCGCGAGCGGGGCGCTCTCATCCCTCTCACCGTGGAGGATGAGAACCGGACAGGGAATTCGATCCGCGAGATGGATGGACGAACGGATCCTGAGCGCCGCGGGATCGACTCCTCCTTCTTGTACAATGTTCGACTTGATTCCACGATCGCCGAGCTGGGCGCTCGCCGTCTCGAGGTCATAGATGCCGCCGCCAAAGACGGCAGCCCGCAAGCCGGGGATCATGAGGACGCCGGGGTGGCTGCCTTCAGCCAGAGGCCGGATCAGGATCGCCTCCATCGTGAACGAGTCGGGAGGGAACGACCTCACCCGGTAGGGGTAGCTCTCGATCCGGATGTTGCTGTCGTGGAGGGTCAGGCTGGTGTCTCGGGCGAAGGCGGCCCGAAGGTCCTGGGCGCGGATCTCCTGGGCGAAAGTCCCCAGGGGGAGGAGGGCGGACACAGCGGCGGCGGTCAGGCACGCCATCAAGCAACAGGCGAGACGAGACCGCCTCAAACCTCCCGACATGCTCAAGGTCTCCCCGAGCGAGCCCATGTCCGGACCATACCGAGCGGCATCTGCTCTCCCTCGATCCAGGAGTTTCGGGGCGCCTCGACCGGCCGGCCAACCGCGGCAGTCAACCTACCAACCTACTCATTGTAGAGTCGTCACGCAGAATATTCCACAGTTTGTTCATGGAATGTGGATTATTCTCCACAATTCCGCCCCGGCTGGAGTGATGTAGAATATTCTACAATCCATCAAGCCGAGTAAAGCATTTCATTACATCATGTTATCGGACTTCTCGATTTGGGCGGGGCTGGCGCAAGTCCTGCATGGGGTTCTGATACCCAGTTTCGGGCCTGAAAGGGCATCCACGGCACATAGGAGCCTAACGCATAACAGATGAACACGTTAGCGAGGTTCTCCAGGCAAACCGTCATGATCGCCTGGCTATTGGCCTTCCTGTTGGGAAGTCATGTCGCCGCCGCTTCTGGAAGCGAGCCGCTCCAATTGAAGGAGGAGTCAGGGACGCCGGCCCGTGTCCCCTCATCCCTCGATTCCCTGGTGGCGGTCGCGCTCGACGAGAACCCGAGGGTCGAGGCCGCCCGGGCCTCCCATGGCGCGGCGCTCGCCAGGGTCCCGAGAGCGGGGGCCCTTCCCGATCCGATGCTGATGGCGGCGGCCGATGGAGCGCCGGTCAAGAACCCGAGCCCGGCCGAGGCCGAGATGGGTCGTTTCACCCTCACGCAGATGCTCCCCTTCCCGGGAAAGCTGGGGCTCATGAGGAAGGGGATGGCGCACGAGGCCGAGGCGGCCGGCTCTCGGGCGGCGCGGGTGCGGCTGGAGGTCGCCTATGAGGTCCACTCCGCCTACTACGATCTCCACCTGATCCACGAATCGATCGGCGTTCTGGAGAGGTCCGTCGCATCCCTCGAGACCCTGCTCCCGGTCGTGCGGGACAGATACCGGACCGGTCTCGCCACGCAGGCCGATCTCCTCCGCGTCCGCGTCGAGCTGGCCGATCAGCAGACGAATCTCTCGACCCTTCGCCTCTCGATCCAGGCCGCCGAGGCGAGACTGAACGCGGCCCTTGGCCGTCCCCCCGGCAGCGCGCTCGCCCGGCCGTCCCTCCCGGACACGGTCCTGCCCTCGATCGCGATTCCAGAGATCGATCAGGCGGTCCTCGACCGCCAGCCAATGTTGAAGGTCGAGCGGAGCATGGAAGAGAAGGCCCGCGCCGATCTGGCCCTCGCCCGGCGAGAGGGGCTCCCGGATTTCACGCTCGGCATCGAGTACATGAACAGGCGGGACATGGATGACGCGTGGACAGGAATGTTCGGTCTGACGCTTCCGATCTGGCGATGGAACAAGGTCGGGCCGCAGCGGCGGGAGGCGGAAGCGCGCCTCATGGCGGCGGCAGCAGAACGGCGTCGCGTCCTGAACGAATCGATCAGCCTGGCGCGGGAGGCGTACGCCATGGCCATCACTTCGCGGGACCGCGTGCGTGTATACGAAAAGGAGATACTGCCCGACGCCGAGATGGCCCTCGCGTCAAGCCTGGCCTCCTATCCAACCGGCGAGATGCGGC
>VGJL01000171.1 GCA_016867495.1 Candidatus Eisenbacteria bacterium
AGAGAGCATCCTGACGGTCGCCTGCATCCTCCTGTGCCAACCATTGGTCGCCGCGGCGGGGCCGACCCTTCAGTGGAACGATCTCCACGACGGCGGGGCCAACTACACCGACGTCGGCACCGCCGCCCTTTGCGACCCCGATGGGAACCTGGTGGTGGGAGGCGAGAGCGCGGACGGGACGCAAGGGCTCGACATGCTCATCCGCAAGCTACACAGGCACACGGGGGAGGAGATCTGGCGCAGGCGGGTCCCCGCCCCCGACGGTCTCGACATGGCCCTGTCCGGGATGGCGTGGGACGGCTCCGGAGATCTTCTCGTCGGAGGTTTCATCCGCGCCTGCGATGGGTGATTGCACGGCGATGACGTCACCGTCCTGAAGCTGGACGGTGCGACCGGGGAGGTTCTCTGGTCTCAGCGCTATCTCGGACACGGAAACTTCCATGAGACCGTCCTGGCGATCGCCTCCGACGCGGAAGGCAACGCCTTCATCACCGGCAGGGCCTTCAATCCGAGCTGGGGCGATGACGTACTGATCATGAAGTTCGCCGCGGAAGACGGCGAGATCCGTTGGCTCCAGCTGATCGGCGGCCCCGACGCCATGGACGATCGCGGCTGGTCGATCGCCGTCGGCCCCGACGGCAATCCCGTGATCACGGGAATCGAGGGCCGCTCCGACGGAAGCGGGAACTTCTTGACCTTCAAGCTCGACAGCGCGAACGGAAATCTGATCTGGGACATGTCGCTTCCCGGGGCCGTTTACAACATCAACGAGAGGGCGGGCTGGCTCGCCGTCTGCGACGACGGCGACGTCGTCATGGCCAATCGGACGTGGAGCCCGACCACCGGCTACGATGTCGTGCTGCATCGGTATGAGGCGCTGGACGGAGACCCCGCCTGGTCTGTCCGGTACAACTCCACCGGGACGAGAGTGGACAATCCTAGGGGCATGGTCAGGGACGCCGCGGGGGACCTTCTCATAGCCGGCGTCAGCAACGGCGACTACATGGTCCTCAAGTTCGCCTCGTCGGACGGCGAGTTCCTGTGGAGCGGGAGCTATAATGGCCCTTCGGGCGGATACGACGCAGCGAACTGCGTCGTTGAGGCCGCGAACGGCGAGGTGGTCGTCAGCGGTTTCTCGACCGGCTCGACGACGAGCTGGGATGTCGCGACGGTAGGCTTCGACCCGATCCATGGGTCGCGTGTCTGGGCTGAGCGCTTCGATGCAGGCGACAGCCAGGCCGACGAGGGGGCATTTCTGGCCTCAACGCCCCTGGGGGGCATCTATGTTGTCGGATACGGATACCGCCATGCGACAAGCAGCGACCTGCTCTCCCTCTGCTACCAGGATGAGGCCTCGGGCGTGCCCATGGACGCGCCGCAGCGATTGCCTCTTCTGACGGCCTACCCGAATCCCTTTGATGGAGAGGTTCGCATGCGCCTCACGGGCGTTCCCGCTGGAACAGCCCACGTCGACCTCTATGACATCTCCGGCAGGGCGATCGTCTCGCTGGCGCCGCCCGAAGCGAGCGGCGGGGAGGCCGTGTTCGTCTGGAACGGGATTGGCCGCGACGGGAAGCCCGCCGGGAGCGGAGTCTACCTGGTCATGCCGAGAGCCCAGGTTCCGATCGCCCCTCTGCGTCTCACGCGGATCCGCCGCTGACGACGCCTGTCGGCTTGCGCGCGGATGCCGGCGGGGGGATCAGCCGCCGGCCAGGCCGGTCCTTCGGTTGAAGTCGGCGATTCGCGCGTCCCACTCCTCGACCTGGGCATAGGTCTTCTCCCAGAAGTCGGGGCTCCACAGCTCTCGCAGCTCCTCCACCGTCCGGCCCTGTTGCTCGACCCAGGTGAAGTACTTCAGATTGTGCAGCGCCTTTCGATCGTGATACCCGAGTTCGCGGACGTTGTCTGTGGCGATCCCCTCGAGATGGCGAGCGAAGTGCCGGCCCGCGAGGTCGCTCGAGTATGGGCCCAGTTCGCGGCGAAGCTCGTCGATCCTCGATCCGTAGAGATCCATCGAATCGGTGAGGGGGGTGAAGATCCAGTCGGAAGGCCCCATCTCGTAATGCCTCGCGGTCTTGATGGCCGCGACGAGATTGCAGATGGAGGAAATGCCGAGCAGGGGCAGCCGGGAGATCGCGTCCTCGCCGATCCCTTCCGCCCGCAGGAGAAGGCGTCCTGCCTCCTCGTTGAAGAGGCGGAGCAGGTCCATGCACTGGCCGTCGTCGATCGCGCAGACGAGGTCGGTGTTGCGGACATTGTGGATCCAGGGAACGTGCTTGTCCCCGATCCCCTCGATCCTGTGCGCGCCGAATCCGCACCGGAGGAGGGTGGGGCACTGGAGCGCCTCCACGGCCGCGACGACCGTGGCGGCGGAGCGCCCCTTGAGGAAATCCCCCGCCGCGATCGTCCCGGCTGAGCCGGTGGCGCTGACGAAGCCGCTCAGGCGATCTCCCGGGCGACGAAGCCGCTCGAAGATCTCGGAGACGATCGGGCCCGTCGTGTGGAAGTGCCAGACGGCGTTTCCGAACTCCTCGAACTGGTTCAGGACCACGATTCCATCGCCTCGCTCCCGCTTGAGCTCCCAGCACTTGTCGTAGATCTCCTTCACGTTCGACTCGGAGCCGGGGGTGCGGATGATCTCATCCGTTCCGATCGCGCGCAGCCAGTCGAACCGCTCCCGGCTCATCTCCTCGGGGAGGATGGCGATGGCCGGGCACGCGAGGAGGGCGCAATCGAAAGCGCCGCCGCGGCAGAAGTTGCCGGTCGAGGGCCAGACCGCCTTCTGGCGGGTCGGGTCGAAGGCGCCGGAGACGAGCCTCGGAACCAGGCATCCGAACCCCGCGCCGACCTTGTGAGATCCGGTCGGGAAATACCTTCCGACGAGCCCTACGATGTTCGCCTGCACGCGCGTGAGGGCCGCTGGGAAGTGGATCCAGTTGCCGTCGTTGAAGAGTCCGCCCTTCTCCTTCGGCTCGTTCTTCCAGGTGATCCGGAAGAGGTTGATCGGGTCGAGGTCCCAGAGGCCGACCTCCTTCAGTCGCGAGCGGATCGCCGGCGGGATCCGCTCGGGATTCCGCAGCTCGCCGAAGGTGGGGATGACGATGCCGCGCTCGCGGCAACGCTCGACAGTCCTCTGCAGGACGGCGTCCTGCTTCCCGCTCAAGGGCATCTGCTACTCCTCCGTGCCGGACCCGTCCCGGAGGCTGGGCCGGGATCCCGCGTTCATCTGGCTGATGATCTCGGACGCGATCGAGACCGCGATCTGCGCCGGCGTCTTCGCCCCGATGGGGAGCCCGATCGGGCAGCGCACGCCCGCCAGCCACGCTTCCTCCACGCCGCTCTCGCGAAGGCGCAGGGCGACCTCTTGCCACTTGGTCCGACTCCCGATCATCCCGACGTAGCGGGGGAAGCGCTTCTCGGCGAGCGCGCGGAGAGTCTCGGCGTCGAGAGCGTGGTCGTGCGTAAGGACGACGACGTGCGTGTATCGCTCGAGCCGCGCGCCGCGGACAAAGCGCGGGGGAGGCTCGCGGACGATCTCCAGGGCGTCGGGATATCGGGACTCGGCGCAGACCTCGGCCCTGCCGTCGGCGATCGTATAGAGGATCCCGAGCTCCCTCAGGATGCGCGCGAGCGCGAAGGCGACATGGCCTCCGCCGCAAATGAGGACCCACGCCGCGGGCAGGGAGAGAGCCACCGACAGGGTCGCGCGCCCGCCGCAGACGGCGCCGATCGATTCGATGGAGGCGGCGTCCAGCGAGTACTCGAGCACCCCGCCCCTTCCCTCCCGAAGCATCGCCGCCGCATCCCGCGCGGCCCGCCGCTCGAGGGCGCCCCCGCCGACCGTCCCCTCCTGGCGGCCGTCGGCGAAGAGGATCATCTGCTGGCCCGGCTTTCCCGGAGTCGAACCCTCCGCGTCGACCACTGTGAGGAGCGCGAAAGGCTCGTTTCGATCCATCGCGGCGATTGCCGATAGCAAGACCTCGCGATTCAAGTCCCCTCCGTCTCCCGGTCCGGCGGTCTGTTCATGTTACGCAAGATTCCCGCATCAGGAACGGCGACCTCGATCACCCGACTCGGATCCTTGCGCAGGAGCAGGTGGAGCGGCTCGTCGGCCCCGAGGGCTCGAATCTCGCTCCAGATCCCACGGCCGATCAGGATGGGGTGGCCCCGTCTCCCCTGGAACACGGGGACGAGGATCCTCTCCTCCGCGAGAGGATCGCTCAGGAAGCGATCGTTGAGCGAGCGCAGCGTCGCGGCCCGCACGAAGGGGAAGTCGACCTGATGGATCAGGACCCCCGAGGCGCCGGCCGGCAGAGCCGCGAGCCCCCGCTGGATGCTCCCCGTCCGCCCTCTCGGCCAGTCCTCGTTGTGGACGAGAGTGATGGCGGCGCCGGGCACGCGGCCGAGGGCAGGGGAGGGAGCGGGAACAGGAACGCGGCCGGGTGCATGGAAGGGAGCGAGATCGGGCACGCCGGCGGACGCGAGGAGGGGAGCGAGATCGGGATCGGTCCGCACCGCGTCGGCTCCGGATCCGATGACGATCGCGATCCGGCCGATCCCCGCGTCGATGAGCGTCTCCGCGGCGAGGGGAAGCCATCCCTTCCCGTTCGACGTCGCGAGCGCCTTCGGCCCACCGTATCTTCTCCCTTCCCCCGCGGCGAGGATCAGTCCGGCGATCGATCGGATCATGGTTTGTGAAGTTCCTCGAGGAAGCGCGCCAGCAGCCGGCCGGTCACAGTGCTCCGGTAGCGCGCCGTGGAGCGGACGTCATCGATCGGGGAGACCTCGAAGGATGCGATGAGCGCCGCCTCGCGGATCAGGCCCGGGGTGAGCGTCTTTCCCTCGAGTGCGGCCTGCGTCCGGGCGAGCGCGAGCACCGTCGGCGCGACGCTCCCGGCGGCGAGCCGCACATTCCTCAGAACGCCGCCCTGGTCGAGGCGGGCTCGGCATGCCAGCGAGACCTTGGCGATCGCCTGGGCGCGCCTCGTCCCAACCTTGAAGAACGCCTGCCTCGTTCCCTCTTCCGGGAGCGGCACGCGGACGCGAACGAGCATCTCGTCCGGCCTCCGCGCCGTGGACCGATACCCGAGGAAGAACGATTCGATCGGCACTTCACGAGCGCCCTCCGGACCGGCGAGGACCACGGCTGCGCCGAGCGCGGCGAGGACGGGAGGGGCGTCAGCGGCGGGAGAGGCGCTCGCCAGATTGCCGCCCAGCGTCGCCCGGTTCCGAATGGCGACGGCGCCGAAGAGCGAGGCCGCCGCGCGAAGGGCGGGGAGATGCCGAGCGATCAGAGGATCGTCGAGGATCGATGAGAAGGTCACCGCCGCCCCGATCTCGATCACGCCGCCGGTCGGCTCGATCCGCGAGATCTCGGGCAAGCCGGCGATGTCGATGAGCGGGCCGCGCGGCGTCGTCCCGAGCTTCAGCATCGTGAGCAGATCGGTCGCGCCCGCGACGAATGTGCATTCCTCCGGATGCCGCCGCAGCAGGGTGATCGCCTCCGCGAGGGTTGCGGGGCGGTGGAGAGGCTCATCAGGGAGGCCCGCTACCGGGCCCGCGCTTGTGATGTCGGGC